>CAYJOP010000037.1:0-19011 GCA_964371835.1 uncultured Desulfovibrionaceae bacterium | reverse complement strand
GTGCTTTTGCAGTAAATTTGCATGTGCTAGAAAATTTAGCTGTGCAGGACAAAAGCCACAAAAAATCAATCAGTTAACGGTGCAAGTGAATTGCACCTACTCTTGATTTATCGGTCGTGCTGACTTTGTCAGCACTCTGAGCCCAAGTAAAATTACTTGGGCCTTTTTTAATTAAGTTATGAAAATTACCTAATCACTTTTCTTACTACGGGCAAAATCATCCCTTGCATCTCTTGTATGGCGAAGATAAATATTTTGTATGCCTTCAATTTCACCAAGACCCAACATATTTATTTTTACCTCAAAGCCTTGGGCCTTTAATTGTGAGCTCCAAGAGTCAGCCTCAGGCCCTGCCATATCATTGCGGGCATGGTCACCAGCAACCACCATAAATGGTTGCAACCATACTGTTTTTACTTTATTTTTCTTTAAGCTTACCAGCACTTTTGCAAAGGTACTACTACCCTCAACTGCTGCAACGTAAGCAAGTTTATCCTTTTCCTGCAAGGCTTTGCCTAAAGCATAAAGCATAATGTCGCCAGGGCCATGATGATTTCCATGTCCCATGAGCACCACGGCTTCGCCATTTTTTCTTTGCTTTGGAAATGACGTAAGTAGCACATCTCTAACTTCATATAAATCTTGTCCTGAGGACATGAGTGGATAGCCAAGTAAAACACTTTTAAAACGAGAGGGCTTTTTGGTTAAGTTTTTTACAATGGCGCGCTGTAAGTGATAAAATTCCTCAGCAGCACCCACATGAAACGACTGCAAACGCACATGACTGTAGCCATCTGCTGCCGCTTTATTAAGAGCTGCATTAACAGACAAAAATTTCTTGCCTTGCTTTGCAAGTTTATTGCGTATAATATCAGAAGTATAGGCTATTATTATATGGTCATATTCTTTAGCATAGGCTTTTTCAAGCGCATCCAAGGACAACTTGGCCTCTGGCATACTTGTACCAAAAAACACCAAGATGTTGGCCCATTTTTCTGCTGCCTGGGCAAAATTATTGGGGATGAAGCAGGAAACCATTAGACAAAACAAACAAATAATGAGTTTTTTTTGCATTTTTCTCTCCAGTAGACGTTTTCATAAATGTGCAATGCACATTTTGCTGAATACCGTGCTGCTAAAAAGAAACTCCGCCAGTCTTAGCGGAGATAACTCAAGAACATCACGGCAAATACCCGTTGCCACATGCTCGTTGTCTTAATGATTAAGACATACGCTGACATACAAAAGCAGGTCTTCCGGCTTGCCCTAATTTTTGCACCTTCCCAGAATATTCCAGTGGTATTACGCAAAACTTTAACAAGGCTCACGGCGGCGGGTCCGCTCTCGACTTAAACGAGATTCCCTATTAAGCCCTCATTGGCACTTTCATATTTGATAATGTTACGCTAACTGATAATTGCTGTCAAATTCTGTTACTCGCACTTGCCATCTTACACTGCAAAGGTTAATTTTATTTTCTGCACAACACATTACAAATATTTATGATGATAATTATTCATGACATCCCCATAACTTCCTATGAAAAGGAAAAACGTAAAACCCTAAGTCTGCGCATTGGCAGACAGGGCGAAGTTACACTAAAGGCTCCTTTGCACGCAACGCAAGCTGAGATATATGACTTTGTGTTGCGCAAAAAAAGCTGGATTGAAAAAAAACTTGCCCACTTTGCACAATTTGAAAATCTGCCCACTGGCCCATTGAGTGAGCGTCCATATCTTCTGTACTTGGGTAAGGAATACCAATTGTGCGTAAAAAACAGCTTCAAGCAAAATGAAGTTGAGATTAAGCCTAACACCCTAATTTTACACACAACCAAGCCAGAAAACACAAGACATAATGAACGCATCTTAAGCCGATGGTTTCTAAGCCTTGCTGAACTGGTTTTTCATGAGCGTTTAAGTAATATTATGCTAAATTTTCCTGAACTTGCGCGCCCTGTATTAAAAATTCGTAAATACAAAAGTCGTTGGGGCAGTTATGCTTCAAATCATGTGATGACTCTAAACTCAGTGCTCATTCATGCAGATGTTTTAGCCATTGATTATATTATCACCCATGAGCTTTGCCACTACTATCACAAAGGACATGGAGCAGATTTTTATGCCCTACTTAACGAAAAAATGCCACATTGGAAAGAAGTTAAAAAAGACTTAAATAATGGACAAATAAATTTGCTTTAATTTGCAAAATTTCATAGCGGCAATATTTTCCATTTTTTCACAAAAAATATAATTATAACATCCTTAAATTAAAATCTTTTTCGTCTTCAGTTCTGGTATTGTTTTTGCATATTTTTTCATGCGGCATTAAGTGCCCAGTATGACAAATTGGAATAGTGAGGAGAGCGCATGTATATTTCTGAAAATTATAATTATATAGATCCCATTTCTGCGCAATTTTTCACCCCACAACAAGTTGAAAGCATAGAAAAAGCACCAGCGCAGGATTCCATTAGCATTTCAGATGACGCAAAAGTGCTTTTTGCAAGTTCACAAAGTATGCAACAGGGCAGCAATTCTGAGCAAGGTAGCCAGCAGCAATCCTCCAAGGACAGCTATGCCGCCACAGAATTTAAGAAGGTCTTTAACTGGAATTCTGTTAATTCAGCTGAAGATGAAGGGTTAACTGAAGAAGAAATACAACGTAAAATTGAAGAAGAAAAGCGTAAAATTGAAGAAGAAACACGCAAAAAACAAACGGAAGTTTTAGAGCATTCAACGGCCAGTGACATGGTCATGCAAGAAGTTGCAAGCAAGAGCACAAAGGCCCTTGACGACGAAAACTTCTTAGATGCTTTAAGCACAACAGTGGCCTATGATGGCGAAAAACTGAACACAAATGAAACAATCACCCAAAAGGCAGACAAGTACGATAACTTTATCACTACACTTGATAACACCACACTAGCTAATGGTGTTCAAAGCAACACCAGCTTCTATCTATCAAATGCAGTATTAGGCAACATGCCACACATGGGTAATTTTTCCACCAACGGTGAGGCAGGCCGTGGTTTAATCTCCCAAGAGCTTCATGATAAAACAAGCTATGCCTTAAATGCCTACACGCAAGCCATGAATAACTTTGACGCCCAAACAACAGCAAATTTTAGCCAAATGATATAATAATTAGTCGGCACTGAAAAAGCACATAACACAACGAAAACAAAACATTTTTAACTAAAAATGAGCAAATAAAAATGCCAGAAACAAGCGTATAAAATACAACTTTCTGGCATTTTATGCTGCCAAAATACTGTTTCTTAGTGCCGACTACCGAAATTTTTCTGTAAGAAAAATTTCGCGTGCCGTAAAATAAGCCAGAATTCACTTCTGGCGTCCCCAAAGGGGTATTTGAAGGCAACGTGCCTCTCTGAACAGCACGCTAAAGCGTGTTGTTCAGCATCGACTAATTAGCTAAAATTCAAAATTTAATCACAAAAAACCCTCCATGTGGAGGGTTTTCCATATGGAGGGTTTTATTTTTTTATTCAACGATATTTAAGCTTTTTGACTTGACTGTAATTGTTGAATTAGCTCATTTAAGATATGAGCTTGTTTAGCAAGGTTTTCAACAGATACTGCCGATTCTGACATGGCTGCGGCAGTTTCCACAGATATTGTGCGCACATGTTCAAGAGTTTGGTTTACAGCCTCACTGGTGGCAGATTGCTCCTCAGAAGCAGAGGCGATATTTTGAATTTGATCTGCAGTTTTTTGTACTATTATCACAATACTTTCTAGTTTTTCACCAGCTTGTACTGCCATTTCTGCTGCAGCTTGTACAGCTTGCACTGCACGTTCAACGCTATGAATACTTTTTTCAGTGCCATCTTGAATACCAGTAATAACATTATTAACCTCGCTGGTGGCCTGCATGGTTTTTTCTGCCAGTTTGCGAACTTCATCAGCAACAACAGCAAATCCACGCCCAGCCTCGCCAGCTCTTGCAGCTTCAATGGCAGCGTTTAGGGCAAGCAAGTTAGTTTGGTCTGCAATGTCAGTAATAACGCTAATAATTGCCCCAACACCCTCAGTTTGCTTGCCAAGGTTATCCATGCCTTCTTTAACTTCTTCTGTGTAGTTTTCCACATCTTGGAATGAAGTTACCATCTTGCTAACAACTTCTGACCCTTCTTTAGCTTCAGCCATAGCGTCAGTGGCGGTAATGGCAGCATCAGATGCGCTATGGGCCACATTAATAACAGTATCATTCATTTGGCTCATGGCAGTTGCGGCTTCTTCCACTTGCTCATTTTGCTGTGCAGCACCACGGTTTGACTGTTCAACCTTCACAGAAAGCTCAGTACTTGTAGATGATACATGGTCAGCAACTTCTTGAGCAGAATTTGCTAAGCTAACTAAACGGCTATTACTTTCTTCCAAGGCTTCTTTGTCCACTAGATCTGTAATATCTGACCAAATTGACAATGAGCCAAGTATGTTACCATCATCATCAAAAAATGGTGATGAAACAATAAACACGCGTATTTCCTTAGCTTGAAAATTTGTAAAACTACGCTCAGCCTGCACCACTCGTCTTTCTTCAAGAGCAGTGACTGTTGAAGTTTTGCGATCTGGATCGCCATATACAAAGTCAGCAATATGCATACCTATACAATCTTCAGGTGACCCTACTCGCCCAACAATATCTAGTAGCTCTTGGTTCACAAAAAGAATTTCTGCATCAGGCGAAGCCACAGCACTAGGCACGTTAATGCCCTTCAATATGCCTTGAGAAAAAGAAAGTTGATCATTTAAGTGTTTCATAAGTGCTGTAAGGTCGCGTGACAAAATGCCAAGCTCATCCTTACGAGTCATAATCAAGGTGGGTTTTTTTCCTAACAAATAATCCCTTGCGTACTGGGTAATACTTGCAATGGGCACAAGCACAGATTTAAAAAATGAAAAAGAAAAACCAAGCACTGCCACTAAGATAAATATACAAATGGCCAACAGTAAACCTTGTACAAAATCAGTTTCTCTTTCGGTTTGTTCTATCATCTCGGTTAAATGTACATCAATTTCGTGTTGCATGGAGCCAAAATGAGTTTGCAAAACGGCTAAGGATGGAAGGGTAGCTTCTTCATAAACAACTCTGGCCTCAAAATTCCAACCATCCTTTCGCAATTGGTTAATTTTAATGGCAGAATCATGCAAAGCTTTATGGGGTGCATTCAAAGCTTCAAGGTTATCCTTAAGTTCAGGAAAAGCTTCAGCTAATTTTTGGCGGTTTTCACTGTGATACCAGCGACCAAACTCACATGCGGTATGGTTTGTTTCAACTTTGAGGTCTTCCTTAGTAACTTTTGTTAAGTATGTAGCTAGAACGTTTGCCCACTGTAAGTGTTGCATTTCTCGCTCCAACAAAGTGTGTGCAAGACTACTTGCTTCACGCCTATTGGCAGATGCTTGCTCAAGATTTATAAATGATTTCAAAAACACACCAGCACAAATTGCACCAGCTATAACAAAAACAATTACTGCACCAAAAAAACGCTTCCGAATACTAATATCTGTCCACCGCATAAACAACCTCACTTATGTTTTCTCAGCTCAAAATATCTCTATTAATTCTATATTATCGGTATAAGATATTTATGCTTAATACCATTTTAGCTAATAAGCAAATTTTTTTTAAAAAAGCTTAACACTATGAATTAAACCTGCTGAGCCAAACTGAGGCATAGCTTCATATAATTCAAATATTTTTTTAACTAAACCTAGCAGTTTTATAAAACCAGCTCTAAAATTATGCTAACAAAATTCCACATATTTTTTCTTGCCAAAACACAGCCTTAGCTATACTTTTCTATAAACAATATCTAAATTGAGAGCCAAATCATGCAAGAATTAAATTTACCCATAGCTCACATTGACACAGGTAAAATTTGTCATAATTTTAACCAACTTACAAAAATATCCACCATGGCAAAAGCAGAGCACTATGCCCCCTTTGCCAAAATAGCTTTGCCTAAACATTTTGGCAATAATCACGGACAAGACTTTATATGGCCTTCACAACTAGCTGTTATAAAATCAGATGCTTATGGACATGGGCAAGTTGAAGTGGCAAAAGCTCTCATAGATAATGGCGTGGACATGTTTGCATCTGGTAGCGTGCAAGAGTGCCTTGCCTTGCGTTTAGGCCTAAAAGAGCAAGGCAAAAATGTAGTCATATTAAATTTACTTGGCCCACTTGATACCTTAGACATCGATATATGTGTCAATAACGGAATTATTCCTTTAATACACAATAAAGAACAACTTGAACTACTTAAATCAAACTCAAAGCCCTTACCCATAGCCATTAAATGCAATAGCGGCATGGCAAGATTAGGCTTTGACTCACATGAACTTGATGCAATCATAGCAAGCTTAAAATCATTGCCCAAGATTATGCCAGTGCTTGCACTTTCGCATTTGCACTCAGCTGACAGTGAAAATGTCGTTGCAGAAATCAAAACTCAAGGCGCAGTTTTTGCTCAAATGTTAAATAGCTTGCGTGCCACATGGCCAAACATTGCTGCATCTCTTGCTAATTCTGCTGGGACTATTTTTACAAAGGAAATAACAGCCCAAATTGGTGCAAATATTTGTCGCCCCGGCATATCACTTTATGGTAGCAATCCTTTTTTTAATACCAGCCATGAGTCACGCATGGAAGGCCTTTTACCTGCCATGCATGTGAGCGCACCCATACTTAGCACCAGACAATTAAAGGCTGGGCATGGTATAGGTTATGGGCACATTTTTACAGCCAAAAATCAAATGGACATAGCAATCATTGGCTGTGGTTATGCCAATGGTTTTTCAAGAAGCCTCACCCACAAAGGGCAAGTTTGCATTGCAGGCACAAAGGTTCCATTGGTAGGACGTGTTGCCATGCAAATGATTTATGCTGACATAAGTAAAGTACAGGAGAAATCTCCCAAACAAGCCTGGTTGCTTAATGGACCGTATGAAGATTGCATAAGTGCTGAGGAACTATCCTCTGCATGGGGTACAATTACCTACGAAATTTTTTGTATTTTGGGTAATAATGGGCGAAATTACACATCTTTTGAAAGAAATAACCAATTTTTGGAATATTAGAATTTTATCTTGTTTTTTTGCACATAAAACTATACAGAAACAGAAAAACAATATTATGAGAGGTAGCACTTATGAAAGTACTATTAATTAATGGAAGCCCACGCAAAAAAAGTTGTACATTTAGAGCTTTAACAGAAATTTCAAACACACTTAACGCCCTTGATATTGAAACACAAATTGTTAGCATTGGCACAACTGCCATTCGTGGTTGCATTGCTTGTAATAAATGTATTGAAACTGGCTATTGCATTTTTAAGGATGATCCCATTAATGAATGGATTGACATCATGAAGGACAGTGACGGCCTAATTGTAGGCTCTCCAGTTTATTATGCAGCACCTAATCCCTCCCTTTGTGCAGCCCTTGATCGCATGTTCTATTATAAATCAGCAGTTTATGCTTACAAGCCAGGGGCCGCCATTGTTAGTTGCAGGCGTGCAGGCTCAACAGCCGCCATTGATTGCTTAAATAAATTTTTCACCATTGCTGAGATGCCCATAGTTTCCTCACAATATTGGAACATGGTGCATGGCAATGCCCCAGAAGAAGTTACAAAAGATATTGAAGGCTTACAGACCATGCGCGTGCTTGGCAGAAATATGGCCTGGCTTTTGAAGTGCATTGATTTTGCAAAAGATAGTGTTGCCAAGCCAGAAATAGAAGAACGTGCTTGGACCAATTTTGTAAGATAGTTATTTGTAACCCAAAATTTTTGTGTTTTCAAACCACTAATTTATTTAAAAACATAATACCTATTACGTTGGAGTGTGATGAACCAGCAAACACCTCTCATTGAAATTCGTAATCTCGTCAAAAGTTTTGATGAGCATTTGGCCTTAAGTGGTATTAATCTTACCATTAACAACGGTGAATTTTTAACTCTACTTGGACCATCAGGTTGTGGAAAAACTACCATTTTACGGATTTTGTCTGGTTTTGAAGAACCTGACAGCGGATCTGTGCTCATTGATGGCAAGGATATGGGCAAAACGCCTCCAGAATCAAGGCAAGTTAACACCGTATTTCAAAATTATGCGCTTTTTCCCCACATGACAGTTTTTGAAAATGTGGCCTTTGGCTTGCGTATGCAAAAAGTTGCCAAAGCAACCATCAAAACTCGTGTGCAAGAAATATTACAAATGGTGCGTCTAAGCCACCTTAGTGAGCGCAAACCCTCCATGCTTTCTGGCGGCCAACAGCAACGTGTGGCCCTAGCTCGTGCCATTGTTAATGAGCCTTTGGTGCTCTTGCTTGATGAGCCATTTTCAGCACTGGATTATAAATTACGTTCACAAATGCAGCGTGATATTAAGCAATTACAGCGCAATCTTGGCATTACCTTTATATTCGTCACTCACGATCAAGAGGAGGCCTTTGCCATGTCAGACCGTGTGGTGGTTATGGACAATGGCAAAATTTCGCAAATTGGTCGCCCTCAAGATATTTATGAAGACCCATCCAATCTGTATGTAGCAAGATTTGTTGGTGAAATTAATATTCTTCCAGGCAAGATTGTTAAAAAGAACAAAGACGCCCCCTATGATGTTTTAGTGCATGACACGGTTTTTCCTGTGCCTAGTAAGAGAGACTTTAATGAAGGCGATTTGGTTAAAGTTCTTGTGCGACCTGAAGATTTGCGCATCTATCACGAATTTGAAGACCGCCCTGCAGGGCCAACATTGCGTGCAAACATTGAAGATAGCGTTTATAAAGGCGCCACTGTGGACATTCATGTGCGCTTGCAAAATGATGGTGCACCCTTAGTTGGCGCAGAGTTTTTTGACGAAGACGCCATTGACATTGACTATACTCCAGACGAACCAGTATACGTCACTTGGGTTAGCGGCTGGGAAGTGGTGTTGCCTTATGAAAAAGATTAACCCACTTCGCACGTTAAGCATCGGCATTGCCGCACTTTGGCTTGGCATTTTTGTGCTTATTCCAAATTTAGGCCTGCTTGTGATGACTGTTTTTGAGCGTGGAGAAACAGACTTTGTTGTACCCATCTTCACTTGGCAAAATTACCTTCATCTTTTTGACCCAAAATATAGTATTATTTTATGGAATTCATTGTGGATTGCCTTTGTAAGCACCAGTATTTGCTTACTACTTGGTTACCCCTTTGCCACTTGCATGGCAAGAGCTAGCGAAAAGGCAAAACCTTGGCTTATGCTCCTGATTATTATACCATTTTGGACAAATTCATTAATACGAACCTATGCACTTATTGCACTACTCAAGGCCAATGGGATAATAAGCTCTCTCTTAATGTGGCTTGGTCTAATTTCTGAACCAATTTCATTAATGTATAGTAACTTTGCGGTTTTCACCGGAATTGTTTATACATTTTTACCATTTATGATTTTGCCGCTTTATGCAAGCATTGAAAAGTTAGACCCACGCATGGCAGAAGCTGCCAGAGATCTTGGCGCAGGTCCCATCCGTACTTTTTGGCATATAACCCTTCCCTTAACCCTACCTGGAATAATAGCTGGTAGTATGCTGGTATTTTTACCCTCACTTGGAGCATTTTATATTACTGAAATTCTTGGTGGTGCAAAAAGCTTGTTACTTGGGAATTTCATAAAAAATCAATTTCTTGTGGCAAGAGATTGGCCCTTGGGCGCAGCTGCCAGTACATTTTTAAGCCTACTATTAATTCTTATGCTTATCATTTATCGCTTAAGCATCAAGCGCTTATCGCACAATCATCAAGTCATTAGCGAGGGAGGCATCTAATGCGTACCCTTGCAAAAGTTTGGCTTTGGATTGTTTATGCTTTCTTATATTTACCCATATTTATTGTGGTAGCTTATTCGTTTAATACTGCCCGTTATTCCACAGATTGGCGTGGCTTCACCTTAAAATGGTACGAAATGTTGCTGCACAACTCAAGCCTCCTTGATGCAGCATTTAACTCCATAGCCGTTGCAACACTTGCCGCAAGCCTTGCCACCATACTTGGTATTTTGGCGGCTATTGCTTTGCATCGTTATAAATTTTTTGGCAAAAAGATTTTATACGGTTCTGTTTATATTTTAACAGTTTCTCCAGACATAGTCATGGGCATATCCTTGCTCATATTTTTCATTGCAGTTGGCATTGACCTTGGGTTTTCAACTCTTTTAATGGCACACACCACACTTTGCTTGCCCTTTGTAACCATAACCGTGCTTGCTCGAATGGCAGAGTTTGACGAAAGTTTGGTGGAGGCTGCCCGAGACCTTGGCGCAACTGAATGGCAAGCATTCTACCATATTATATTACCCTTGATTATGCCCGCAGTTTTTGCTAGTTGGCTTCTTGCATTTACATTGGCCATGGATGATGTGCTAATAAGTTTTTTTGTAACTGGTCCATCGTTTGAAGTTTTACCACTTAAAATTTACTCCATGGTCAGACTTGGCATGAAACCAGACATCAATGCTCTTTCAGCAGTAATGTTTTTACTTACAATTATAGTTGTTTTCAGTGCGTGGTGGATTATACAATCATTTAAGAGTTCCCATGCTGAAGTAAAACCTAAAAAATAAATGCATTAAGCAGTAACAATTTAACTACGGAGAGATGTGTAAAATGAAAAAACTCATTTTAATTCCCTTATGCCTTGCAATGCTACTATGCATAAGCAGCCTTAGCTTTGCCAGCTCAACAATCAATGTTTACAACTGGTCTGAATATATTCCTCAAGCTGTTCTTGACAAATTTACAGAAGAAACTGGCATTAATATTGTTTACACAACTTATGAGTCCAATGAGGCCATGTATGCCAAACTTAAACTTTTAAATGGCAAGGGTTATGACGTAGTTGTGCCATCCACATACTTTGTAGCACTTATGCAAGAAAATGAACTACTTGCCAAAATTGACAAAAGTAAATTACCAAATATGAAAAATCTTGATAAATTTGTATTGTATCAAGGTTTTGACCCAGAAAATGATTACTCAATCCCTTATATGTGGGGAGTGCAAGGCTTTATGGTTAACAAAAAGGCCGTTGACCCAGCCACCATTACTTCTTGGAATGACCTTATGCGTGAAGAATTTAAGGGTAAATTGCTTTTATCTGATGACCTTCGTGACACTTTTGGTGCAGCCCTTAAAGCAACTGGTGCCTCTGTTAACACCACCAATGAAGCAGAAATTAAAGCCGCCTTTGATTGGCTTGTGAAGCTTAAGGCATCTGTTCGTATTTTTGACGTAACCGCCGCCAAGCAAGCTCTTATTAGCGAAGAAGTGGCAGCTGGCATGATCTGGAATGGCGATGCCTTTATTGCAAAAGCTGAAAATCCAAATCTTGTTTTCATTTATCCAAAAGATGGCGCACCTCTTTGGGTTGATAGTTTTGTTATCCCTTCTGGTGCTGAAAATAAAGACGGTGCACACGCTTTTATTAACTTCATGCTTCGCCCTGACATTGCAGCTCTTTGTATAGAGGAATATAACTATTCTACTCCAAACACTGGCGTAAAAGCTCTACTTGATGATGAATACAGCAAGAGTAACTTAATTTTCCCAACCAAGGAAAACTTAAAAAATAGCGAGTTTACTCAAGGCATTGGAGAATCCCAAAAAATATATGAAAAATACTGGGAAGATTTGAAAATCGGTAGCTAATTTTGACTACCACGAGTAAAGTTAACCTGCTTATGTAACGCAAAATCAAAAGAGTTAACTTAAAAATCACTAACCTCCTTGCATATTATGACATATGCAAGGAGGTTTTTTATTTACACTCTTGGCTATAATATTTTTCTAAATGAAATTGACATTTATTATCAAATAACTTAAAACACACTTTAGAAATTCCATCACATATGGTCGCATGCCTTATAAATATTTGATAATCTAATTAAAGGAGCTTTAACTTGAATCCATTACAAGTAATATCGTCCCTACATACGCTTATAGACATAAAGCAACCAGTTTTTTTATGGGGTGCTCCAGGCATTGGTAAAAGCCAAATAGTTTCACAAGTTGCCAAAGAAAAGAACTTCAAATTAATTGATATTAGAGCTGTGTTACTTGACCCTGTGGATATACGAGGTTTACCTAAAATTAGTGCTGAGGGGCAAACTGCATGGTGCCCGCCTGCTTTTTTGCCAAAATCATGCTGTACAGACAGTGGCATAGTTTTCCTAGATGAATTAAATGCCGCACCACCACTTGTGCAGGCTGCTTGTTATCAATTAGTGCTTGATAGGCGTGTGGGTGAATACATCTTACCAGACGGTTGGACTGTTATTGCCGCAGGCAATGGCGAAAGAGATCGCTCAGTCACTCATAGAATGCCCACTGCTCTTGCCAATAGAATGGTGCATATTGACATGCAAACCTCAGTGGATGATTGGTTAGTTTGGGCAGAAAAATCTAATATACGTTCAGAAATACTTGCATTTTTACGCTTTAGACCAAAGCTTATTCATGATTTTGACCCCCAGCATTCAGCCAAGGCTTTTGCATCGCCTCGTTCTTGGGAATTTATGTCTCGCATTTTAGATGCATCTGCCCATGAATCTGTGGAATTTGAGTTATTTCAAGGCACAGTTGGCATGAGTGCCGCCACAGAATTTATGGGTTTTTTAAGAGTTTGGAGAGATTTACCCACCGTTGAAAATATTTTGGCTGCGCCTTCAAGTGTTGAAATTCCAAATGAGCCAGCAACCCTTTATGCCTTGTGCGAAGCCTTGGGCGGCAAAACCACCACTCAAAACATTGATGGAGTTGTGGAGTATGCCTTAAGAATGCCAGCAGAATTTTCTGTTCTACTTTTAAGAACAGCAGTGTGTAAGGACGAAAGCCTAGTGCACACAGGTGCTTTTACAGATTGGGCCCAAAAAAATGCCCATGTTCTCATGTAACCATTTAAGGCTATTAACGTGACGCAAGACACACAGCAAAAAAATGATTCATCCATTAGCATGGAGGACAAAGCAGCACTTAGCATGCAAAAAGCACGCTCTGAGCTATTGTTCTCTCATCCATTTTTTGGCTCACTCGCCCTAAAGCTAAAATTAAAAGCCGATAAAAATTGCCCAAACCTTTGGACAGATGGTAAGACGCTGGCTTACAATCCATATTTTATTTCTACCCTAAGACCAGAACACATAATTGCGGCCCAAGCTCATGAAATATTACACATTGCTTGCAATCATCACCTTAGACGTAATGGACGAGATGAAAAATTGTGGAACAAAGCCTGCGACTTTGCCATTGCAGGGCTAATGCAAGAAGCTGGCTTTTCATTGCCAGAAAGTATGCAAAGTTATGATAAAAATTACCATAACATGAGCGTTGATGCCATATATATCTTCCTTTCAAAAATTGATGATGAGCACGAAACTCGCGGTGGTACAGAAATGGCATTAACCGCTGAAAAAACAAATAAAGTTGATAATGCATCAGCTGGAGACGGTAATAATTTGGAGCAAGGTCAAAAAAAAATTAAAAATAAAAATAAAAAAAACTCCGCCTCAGAACAAGGCCAAGGCGACGACCAAGTAAAAGCAGGCACAAGTCCCAACAATACCGAGCATGGACAAGGTAATAAAAACTCAAATTCAGACTTTTTTGGCGAAATTAAGGACCATCCACAATTGGATAATGAAAAAAATAAAAAACAAGCGGAACAAGATTCACTCGTACAAATAAGCCAAGCCATGCACAGCGCACAAGGGCATGGCGACGTACCTCTTGGTTTACTTAGGCTCTATCATGACTTAATTCGCCCAAAGCTCGATTGGCAAGTACTATTACAGCGCTTTTTAGAAAATTGTAATGATGGGGATTATTCTTGGTCTATGCCCAACCGCCGTTATATTTCACAAGATATTTACTTACCATCACGCAAAGAACCACGCATACCCACCATGGCCCTTGCCATCGATGCTTCAGGCTCTGTGGACAATAATTTGCTTGCCACATTTTGTACAGAACTTGAAAATATACTAGAGAGTTATGACACAGATTTATTTATCATGTACCACGATGTAAGAGTGCAAAGGCATGACCATTACACAAGGGCAGATAGGCCACTGCGTTTATCTGTGCAAGGTGGCGGTGGCACAAGCTATAAAAATATTCCTGAATATCTTGAGCAAGAAAACATTCAACCAGCCTGCCTGCTTTGGTTTACAGATTTTGAATGCAATTTATTTCCTGAAGAGCCAAACTATCCAGTGCTTTGGATTTCCACAAAGCACTTAGAAAAAATACCACCATTTGGCGAAGTAATACAATTAGATAACTAAATCATAGTAAGAATACATAAGGAGAGTTTATGAAAATTGAATGGACCATAACCAAAAAACGCGGCAATTTCCGCCCTGTGCTTGTTTATTCCTTTGTTATTGAAGACTTTGAAAAAGAACTAGCCCTACCCCCAATCCTTGTACAATCAAGCATTCCAGAACCCGCTCAACCATGGCAAGGCCACTGCTATCCGCATGAACTTGAAAGGGCAGATGAACCTGAATATAAAGGATTTTATCGCCTTGAGCTTGTATCGCACAAGGGCAAAGCTTGGAAACAAGAGCTTCGCCTACCATGGAGAGAAGACAATAGCTATCCAGAGGTTGAAGAATCTTTTGAGCTACTACGCAAAGCTTTTGAAAAAGAGCTACACGACGCAAACACCAGTAAGCCTATAAATGAAAGTTCTTACATGCAACTATCAAGCTTAACAACACAAAACGTTGCCCCATCAGTTTTAGCAGAAAAATTCTTAAAATTTGCCAAGCAAGAAAGCAGTGTGGCTTAAATTGCACGCTCATTTTCTATGCTAGGCAAGCAGCTTTGACTGTCAGCGTATAAAAAAGAATTGGTGGAGTTTTTTTGTGATTACATTTTGAATTTACAGACTTATTAAATACAAATAGCCGTTGCATGCAAAGCAATTATACAAAATATCAAGTCAGTACAGAATTCAAAACTCACTGCTAGCGTTTGGGTTCAGCCCAAACAACAGTAGCATTTGAAAAATCGGAAAAGTTCGGTAAAAATTCTCTGGCTTTACTCTCACTAGACCAAGGACCAATGCGCACACGCCAAAGGCTTTGACCTGGCTCTTTATAAGAACGTGCATCATAACCTTGATCTTTCAATTTTCCCGCCATGAGTGATGCTAATTTTTTAACTGTAAATTCACCAAGTTGAACGTAAAAATCACCAACTAAAGGCAAATGTTGCTGCACTTGTCCAGAAAGCACTTCCTCCCTCACTTGTTCTATAACTGGTGAGGCTACAGCTTTTGCACTCGAAGATGAACTGCCTTCTTCTTCAAATAAATATTTTAAATCATCTGGAATTTCACCATCTTCATTTAATACTCTTGATTTTTTGGCTTGGGCCAAAGCAGATGCTGAACTTGCAGATTTTGAAGATTTTGAGGAGCTAGCTCCAACTGCCGTTGCAGTTGCTGTAACTACCTTGCCTGTGGTTTTAGCTCCCTTGCCACTAATGGCTTGCACACGCACTTTAGCAATACCTTGATTATACATATCAAGACGTTGCGCAGCTCGCTTTGACAGGTCAATAATTCTATCATGCACAAATGGGCCACGGTCATTAATGCGTAAAACTAAGGATTTTCCATTTTCCAAATTGGTCACTCGAACCGTTGTACCAAGTGGTAATAATTTATGAGCCGCAGTCAAGGCATTTTGATTGTAAGTTTCTCCATTTGCTGTAAGTTTTCCATGAAACCCAGGTCCATACCAAGAGGCAACGCCTTCTTCGTCATAACCATCAGCAGTTTGTAAAGGATAATATTTTTGCCCTCTTACAGTATAGGGTTTGGTACCAGTTACTTTGCTTTTTGGTTTGCTTGCACAAGAAACAAAGCAAAGCATTAGCCCAACACTGCAAATTACTAGCAAAATATATAAATAGCGCCGTAATTGCAGACCTGTCATGAAACTTTATCCATTTTTTCAGCCACAAGATTTTGCATTTCATTTATAATTTCTGCCTCAACATTATTTTCTTTGGCTTTGGAAATTATATTTTGAGCTTTTTGAGTATGCCCATTATCTAATGTTAAACTCAAAGCAAGCAAATAACGCTGATTTGTATTGTCCCCATATAATGCAGCAAGAAGTTCATCAAATTTTTTTCCAAAACTACTTTGTACGAGCGCCTCATCTTCTACCAAAAATCTTGCCACTTGTCCGCTATCTTTATGGCTTGCCAAAAAAAGTACTAATAAGTCACGAACATGTATTAACACACCAAGAATTCGTTGAATTTCTCTACTAAGGCTTTCATGCGTTTGCTCAGTAAGAGGCATAAGAACCTCTAATATATCTGCATATTGATTTTTATTGTTTTGTAGCTGTAGCAATCTATTGGTATAATGCTGACGCTGAAATGCATCCTCTTTTAGTTTGACACATTCATGAAAGGCATACCCCACGCACCAATCAAGCATATCGGACAACAAATTATGTTGTGTCGCTTCTGCAGAAAGTCTTGTATCTACAGGTTCTGTTGAGCTTGTATGTGTTCTAAAAATATGGTGTGCTGCGTCTTTCAATCGCCATAGCACACCCTTGCGCATAAAATCGCCTAAGAGTTCATTTAATACAGCATAAGAAATAGTTCCTGAGTGCTCAAAACGCTGCGCTTGTTCGTTAAGAACAATATGTACCCTACAGTAATCTCTTATGATATCGCGAATAAAAATATTACGCTTGTGTAAACGCCAAGTGTCATTCATCAGCCATTGTCCTTAAGTAAGGCCTTAGCCACTGCGCTATCGTATAGTTTCATGGGGTCAGAACCTTGCTCGCCCCTTCCAAGTTGTTTATACATGGCAGCAGCTTCACGAATCACAGATGCTGGTAGCCATTCATGTTTGTCCCAAACTTCTTCATGATCTTTTTGCCAAAGTCGAAACTCAATTTCATCATTTTCTCCATTACGAACGTACATGCGCGCTTTTGTGTCAGCTGGGTTTGGATGGTAATAAATACCTCGTTCATCCTTCATATTTGCCTCATACTTTTTTAATAAATTTGCATTTTCTAGAAACATATTAGCCAACGCTTGACCAAAAAACAAGGGAAAGGTGATGTGCCAAAATGAACGTGTAATAAAATAAAAAAAAATTAATAATTTTGAACAAATTTTTTTATTTCCTTTTCCACTCTTTTATTTATATTTTACATGATTTCAATATCTAACTCACTAAACAGCTAGTCATTAAAATCATTTAAAAAATTTAAACATATGTTTAGTAAGTTTTTAATTTCACATAATCGCAAGCAAAATATAGCCTTACAAGGTAAAACATCCTTTTAAAACATAAAAGCAAGAATATGCTTGTGTTTGTCTTTGGAATAGGTTAAAGGTTTTCTGTGTCCGTTACGCTCCTGACTTTACCTAAGGTCGTGAGTTTAGGGTACAGATTTTTTTAAGGCAATACCTTAAAAACAAATGAAAAAGGTTTTTCCTCTCATCAAAAGCGATGTCAGGAAACAAAGCGGTAAACAAAAGCCGTATACTTATAAAAAATGTGGAGGTAAGGCAATGGCGAAACATGCAACCCCCAAGTTGGACCAGCTCGAATCCGGGCCGTGGCCCAGCTTTGTGTCCGACATCAAGCTAGAAGCAGCTTCTCGGGCAGCTAATGCTAAGGGTTTGGATTACCAAATTCCTCAAAGCTGCCCCGAAGATTTGCTTGGGGTACTAGAACTTTCTTACAATGACGGTGAAACTCACTGGAAGCACGGCGGTATCGTTGGTGTATTCGGTTATGGCGGCGGCGTTATCGGTCGTTACTGTGACCAACCCGAACAATTCCCAGGCGTTGCTCACTTCCATACCGTTCGTGTAGCTCAGCCTGCTGGTAAATTCTACACCACCAAGTTCATGCGCGACTTGTGTGACATTTGGGATTTACGCGGTTCTGGTCTAACCAACATGCACGGTTCTACCGGTGACATCGTACTTCTTGGTACACAAACTCCTCAGCTCGAAGAAATTTTCTTTGAATTGACCCACAACATGGATGTTGACTTAGGTGGTTCTGGTTCTAACCTTCGTACCCCTGAATCCTGCATGGGACAAAGCCGCTGCGAATATGCTTGCTACAATGCGCAAGATATGTGCTATCAGCTTACCATGGACTATCAGGACGAACTACACCGTCCAGCCTTCCCTTACAAATTTAAGTTCAAGTTTGACGGTTGCCCCAACGGTTGCGTAGCTGCCATGGCCCGTTCTGACTTTGCTGTAGTTGGTAACTGGAAGGACGACATCAAAATTGATCAAGAAAAAGTAAAAGCCTATGCTGCTGGTGAAATTGCACCTAACGCTGGCGCCCACGCCCAAGGCGATTGGGGTGCTTTTGACATTCAAAAAGAAGTAGCTGACCTTTGCCCTGGCCGTGCATTCTCATATGACGGTTCCAAAGTTAGCATCAAAACCGCCGAATGCTTACGCTGCATGCACTGTATCAACACCATGCCTCAAGCACTTCGCATTGGTGACGAGCGTGGCGCATCCATTCTTTGTGGTGCTAAGGCTCCTGTTGTTGATGGTGCTCAAATGGGCTCACTACTTGTTCCATTTATCGAAGCTGAAGCTCCTTATGACGAAGTCAAAGAAGTTATCGAAAAGATTTGGGACTGGTGGATGGAAGAAGGCAAAAACCGCGAACGTCTTGGCGAAACCATGAAGCGTCTTTCTTTCCAAAAGTTGCTTGAAGTTACCGATACTGAAGCTGTGCCTCAGCACGTTTCTGAACCCCGCTCCAACCCATACATCTTCTTCAAAGAAGAAGAAGTACCTGGCGGCTGGGATCGTGACCTTGATGCTTATCGCAAAAGACACCAACGCTAAAAGAGGGAGTAGTACACCATGGCATTTATATCTTCCGGGTACAATCCCGCAAAACCGA
>CAYJOP010000036.1:0-19427 GCA_964371835.1 uncultured Desulfovibrionaceae bacterium | reverse complement strand
TTGTATAAAAACAAGTTACTATTTTATCATTTTAAAATTCCATACAAAAGAATACTTGCTTATATCTTGAATTATTGATATGCATATCAAGCTTTCTTGATGCACTTGGTTTTTTATTTAATCAGTGCATTAGTAACTAGCAAAAATATTTAAATTTATAAGTAAAATTATGAAACTTGCCCTACCATACTTTAAAGCCCTTGCCGACGAAACTCGCTTGCGCCTTTTAAACATCCTTTATCAGCATGAACTTTCCGTTAATGAGTTGGTAAATATTTTGAACATGGGGCAATCTCGCATCTCCAGACATTTAAAAATATTAGCAGAAGCTGGTCTTTTGCATTGGCGTAGGGATGGACTTTGGGTTTTTTATAGTGCAAGCACCACAGGCCACGCTCTTGAATTTTTAAAAAGCGTCATGCCTCATATAGATAATAATGAACAAATGACAGAAGATCTTAGGCTTGCCCTCATTGCGCTTGATGAAAGAGGTAGAAAAACTCGCCAATTTTTTAACGAAATTGCAGAAAATTGGGATGAGCTTAACAAAGAAATACTTGGCGATTTTGACCTTGCAAGGGCTGTAGGCAAGGCTGTGCCAAGTCCATGTAATATAGCCGTGGACCTTGGTTGTGGTACTGGTGCTGTTCTTGAAAGCATCCTGCCCCTAGCTCAAGGCATAGTGGGAGTTGACGGCAGTGCCAGCATGCTTGAAATGGCAAAGCGTCGCTTTAAGGCTGAGCATACAGTTGGGAAAAATGCTCGTATTTCTTTGCGCATTGGTGAGCTTGACCACTTGCCCCTTCGTGACAATGAAGCAGATTTTGCTTGCATCAATTTAGTTTTACATCATTTATCCAATCCAGTTGAAGTTTTGCACGAAATAAAGCGCGTACTTTGCCCCAAGGGACGCGTATTGATTACTGATTTTAACAAACATAACAATGAAGATATGCGCACAAAATATGGCGACCGCTGGCTTGGTTTTACTAGAGATGAGATTACAAAAATGCTCCAAGATGTTGATTTTAACATTATTAACATCGAGCATAATAATATTGAAAACGGACTAGGACTTTTAATGGTTCTAGCTGAAAATACTACAACAAAATAAGGAGCACTCATATGAGTCAAGTTCAACCTCTTGATCTTTCACTTAACAACAAAGTGGCAGATATGTCCCAAGCCGATTTTGGCAAAAAAGAAATGCAATTATCTGAGCGTGAAATGCCAGGTCTTATGCAATGCATTGAAAAATACGGTAAAGAAAAACCCCTAAAAGGTCTTAAAATCACTGGTTCTTTGCACATGACTATTCAAACAGCCATGCTCATTAAGACTCTTTATGAGCTTGGTGCAGACCTTCGTTGGGCATCTTGTAACATTTTTTCAACCCAAGACCATGCCGCCGCTGCCATTGCTGAGCTTGGCTATGCCAAAGTTTTTGCGTGGAAGGGTGAAACACTTGAAGAATACTGGTGGTGCACTGAGATGGCCCTAACTTGGCCTGACGGTAGCGGCCCAGATTTAATTGTTGATGATGGTGGCGACGCAACACTCATGCTACACAAAGGTCTTGAGGTGGAAAATGATCCATCATTGCTTGATAAAAAGTATGACAACAAAGAATTTCAAATCATCATGGACAGGCTGGCCCTTGCTTATAAAAATGACAAAGGCCACTGGAAACGCATGACAGCCAACGTCAAAGGTGTTTCTGAAGAAACCACCACTGGCGTACACAGATTATATCAATTGGCAGAGGAAGGTAAACTACTATTCCCAGCCATTAACGTTAATGACTCTGTAACCAAATCAAAATTTGACAACCTCTATGGCTGCCGTGAATCACTGGCTGACGGCATCAAAAGAGCAACTGACATCATGATTGCTGGTAAGGTTGTTGTTATTGCTGGTTATGGCGACGTGGGTAAGGGCTGCGCTCAATCCATGCGTGGTTTTGGCGCTCGTGTACTTGTTACCGAAATTGACCCCATCTGCGCCCTGCAAGCTGCCATGGAAGGCTATGAAGTCACCACCATGGAAGAGGCCGTTAAAGAAGCTGACATCATTGTAACAGCCACAGGCAACTATCACGTTGTAACTGGCGCACACATGGAAGCCATGAAAGATGAAGCAATCATTTGTAATATTGGTCACTTTGATAACGAAATTGAAATGAGCTACCTTGAAGAAACCGCAGGCGTTACCTGCTTAAATATAAAACCACAAGTAGACAAATGGACTTTGAAGTCTGGTCGTTCCATAGTTGTGCTTGCTGAAGGCCGCCTTGTAAACCTTGGCTGCGCCACAGGCCACCCAAGCTTTGTTATGTCCAACAGCTTCACCAACCAAGTGCTAGCACAAATTCGCCTAGCCACGGACAAAACTTTGAAAAATCAAGTTTACATACTACCAAAAGACCTTGATGAAGAAGTGGCAAGACTACACCTTGAGCGCATTGGTGCAACACTTACCACGCTAACCAAGGAACAAGCTGACTATATTGGCGTTGACGTGAAAGGCCCATACAAAGCCAATCACTACCGCTATTAAAAAAACGTTGAAAAATAGCAATTTGCTACGTCAGGGGTAGGTTTTAGTTATTATGGGGAAACCCCCTATCTTCTTCTAAAATCTACCCTTTTCTTGTATTTCACTCCTTTTCAACGTTTTTTAATTCTTCAAAAGCCTAACTAAAATTAACATTACCGCGGAAAATCGCTATTTTTTAACATTTTTTAACTTGAAGAAAGGTAACGCTCACCAGTATCACAAATAAAGGTAACAATGCTTTTGCCTTGCATCTCAGGCCTAGCCGCAAGCTCCAATGCCGCACAAACATTAGCTCCAGATGATATACCGCAGCTAATGCCTTCCTTTGTAAATAATGCCTTACTCATGGCTATGGCGGCGTCAGTTTTGACTGTCATTACCTCATCCAAAATATCTTGGCGCAATATTTTTGATATGAAATTTGGCCCAATGCCTTGTATGCCATGCTTTGCTGCAATACCTTTAGAAAGTAGTGGCGATTCAGCTGGCTCAACTGCATGAATTTTCAAATGCGGCAAGCGCTCACGCAAATATAAACCTGTACCACTAATGGTGCCGCCAGTCCCAACCCCTGCAACCAAGGCATACACATCACTGCCTAGTTTTGAAAATATTTCAGGGCCAGTGCTTACATAGTGAGCATCAACAATGTGCTGATTTGAAAACTGATCTAGCATAAATGCTTTGGCATTTTTTGCGCATATTTCTTTAGCACGCTTTACAGAACCAGCCATACCCTCGGCTGCAGGGGTCAAAACAACCTCAGCCCCATAAGCCTGCATGGCTTTTATGCGCTCAACTGTCATATTTTCTGGCATGGTGATGATACATGGCATACCGTAAACTGCGGCAATCATAGCAAGGGCAATGCCTGTATTACCGCTACTTGCTTCAACAAGCATGCTATCTGCTAAAATTTTCTTTTCAGCATAATTTTTTTGTATGCTATATGCAGCAACCCTATCCTTCACAGAACCTGCAGGATTGCGACTTTCAAGCTTAATCCAAATTTCGCATGGATGTGGGTTTAGCACACCAAGCTTAATTATTGGGGTATTTCCAACCACATCTAATATATTATTTTGCACAAAATTCTCCAAAAAATATTTTAATAAATATAACACAACCTAAGAGAAAATAAAAGCAACATAGTTCAATCATAAATTATGCTTAAAAAAATTTAATTTTATAGGTGTTTATGTAAAATTAAACATAAAACACTAAAAAAGCTTTAAAAATGCTTTTTTTTCTGACGTCATTTTAGTACACTCACGCCATACACTTATAAAAGGAGTACACTATGGCCGTAAATTATCCCCAAAAAGTAATGCGTAAACTCAAGAAGGTATGCGCACATCAGCCTGAATTTATGCAAGCAGTTAAAGAGGTTGTAGACTCTCTTGGACCGTTATTTGAGCGTGACAGCAGGTATCAACAGCACAATATTTTGGAGCGTATCACTGAACCAGAAAGGCAACTAACTTTCCGCGTTTCTTGGACCGACGATAAAGGTCGTGTACATGTTAACCGTGGCTACCGTGTTCAATTTAACTCTGCCATTGGACCTTACAAAGGCGGTTTGCGCTTCCACCCAAGCGTTAACCAAAGTATTCTAAAATTCTTAGGATTTGAGCAAATTTTCAAAAACAGCCTTACCGGCCTTGCCATTGGCGGCGGTAAGGGTGGTAGTGACTTTGACCCAAAAGGTAAGAGCGACTATGAAGTTATGCGTTTCTGCCAATCCTATATGACAGAACTATCTAGAATTATAGGCAATACCATTGACGTACCTGCTGGTGACATTGGCGTAGGTGCTCGTGAAATTGGTTATTTATTTGGCCAATACAAACGCCTAACTCTAAAGTTTGATGGCGTACTTACAGGCAAAGGTATTCTTTGGGGTGGATCACTTGTTCGTCCTCAGGCCACAGGTTATGGTTGCGTATACTTTGCCGAAAATATGTTTAATGCCATCGGTAAAGACATTAAAGGCGCAACCGCTGCTGTGTCTGGTTCTGGCAACGTTGCTCAATACACCATTGAAAAACTACAACATCTTGGTGCAAAATCTGTTACCATTAGTGACTCACGCGGAACAATCTATCAGCCATCTGGCATTAACCTTGAAGTGCTAAACCAAGTGAAAAACGTTGAGCGTGCATCTCTTACACGCTATCTTGAGCTTTGCCCTGATGCTAAATACATCCCGGCTAAAGATTACCCCAAGAATCAACATCCTGTATGGCATATGCCTTGTGATTTGGCCTTCCCAAGTGCCACTCAAAACGAGCTAACAGGCGATGACGCACTGGCACTTATCAAAAATGGTTGCAAACTTGTAAGCGAAGGTGCAAACATGCCTTCAACCCCAGAAGCTATTGAAGTATTTAAAGAAGCAAAAATTGCTTATGGCCCAGGCAAATGCGCCAATGCTGGCGGCGTTTCCACAAGCCAACTTGAAATGGCCCAAAACGCAAGCATGCAAGCTTGGACATTCAACCAAGTTGATGACAAATTAAAAGACATCATGAAGGGCATCTTCACAGCAGCTAGTGAAACTGCTCAAGAATTTGACAGCCCTGGTGACTACGTCCTTGGTGGCAACATTGCTGGTTTCCGCAAAGTAGCTGAAGCCATGATTCAACAAGGCGTATTCTAAGATTATTTGTTTAAGCTTAGTTTTTTATTAGCCTGTAATTGCAATAGCTTAATCAGTATTTGCAATTACAGGCTTTTTACGTTTAAAGCACAAAAATTGCTTAAAACTAGGTAGTCGATGCTGAACAACACACTTTAGCGTGCTGTTCAGAGAGGCACGTTGCCTTCAAATACCCCTTTGGGGACGCCAGAAGTGAATTCTGGCTTATTTTACGGCACGCGAAATTTTTCTTACAGAAAAATTTCGGTAGTCGGCACTAAGAAACAGTATTTTGGCAGCATAAAATGCCAGAAAGTTGTATTTTATACGCTTGTTTCTGGCATTTTTATTTGCTCATTTTTAGTTAAAAATGTTTTGTTTTCGTTGTGTTATGTGCTTTTTCAGTGCCGACTAAGTATAAAATCCTATTTTTTAACACTATACTACTGGATTTATACTGGTATTAAGAAAATTTTTCTGCAATAATTTTTTGTTTGTTGAAAAAAGTAAGGATATTTGCCTGCACTCGCAAAGAGTCTTTTGAAGACAACGCGCTTTTTAAAAAACGTATTACAATACGTTTTTTCAGCATCGACTAAATAATTGGTGGAAACTTTTTTATAAGTTTCCACCAATCTTTTTATAGTTCTGGTGGTAGGTCTTGTAGCTCTGCCCAAGAAAAAACTGGCCCGTCCATACACACATATTTGCTACCAAGGTTGCAACGACCGCAAATGCCTATGCCGCATTTCATGCGTTTTTCAAGGGTGGTTATTATATTTTCAGGTGCAAAGTTCATTTTAATTAAAGCTTCAACAGTGAATTTAATCATAATGGGCGGTCCGCAGATGATGGCAACAGATTTTTTTGGATCTGGTCCAATTTTTGTTAACACATCGGGGATAAGGCCAACTTCATGTTCCCATTCACCAAAGGGCATATCAATGGTTAGCGTACAATCAAGGTCTTTATGTTTTAACCATGACTCAAGCTCATAATTATAAGCCATATCCTTTGGTGAGCGTGCGCCATAAAGTAAGGAAATTTTTCCATAATCAACTTTATTTTCAAGTGTGTGCAGCATGATTGTACGAATAGGTGCCATGCCAATGCCACCACCTATGTAAAATAAATCCTTACCCTTCCAATCTTCACAAGGAAAAGGTTTGCCAAGCGGGGCACGCACGCCAACTTTATCGCCCACAGAAAGTTTATGTAAGGCTTTAGTCACCTCACCAACTCGCATGACAGAAAATTGCAAATAATCTTTTTGCGATGGCGGACTACTAATAACAAAAGTAGCTTCACCAACACCAAAAATTGAAAGCTGGCCCACTTGTCCTGCGCCAAACTTTACTTCCTTCATGACTTTTGGGTCGTCAATGACAATGCGAAAAGTCTTAATATTGGCTGTTTCTTCAATAACTTCCACTAACGTTGCAATATGAGGCAAGTATGGGTTCTCGCCAAGATTTGTACTTAGCACATGGTCAACACTTTTACTTTTTTGCACCACAGGCAGTTTAGCTTCCTTTATGGCCGGTACTTTAGACTCTTTAATGGCTGGTGCTTTACTCTCTTTAATGGCTGGTGCTTTTGTATTTCTCACAGCAGGGCTTGTGGTAGTTGCCTTGGCAGGAGCGCTATTTTGAGTAGCTTTGCTTGTTGTACTCTTAGTAGCCTTGTCAGCAGTTTTTTTGGCTGCACTGGCTTTGGTAGCAGGCTTAGCAGTTGTTGTTTTTGTTGTGCTAGTTTTAGCCGCACTGCTTTTTGTGCTTGGTTTTTTGGTGGTAGTAGTTTTTTTTGTGCTCATGCTATCTCCTTACTATTCCTTAGCATCTGCTGTGGTATGGGCAATGGCTGCCAATACTATGGAGCGAATATCAAGATGCACGGGGCAATGACTAATACAACGTCCGCACCCATTACATGAAAATTGATTTTCCCACACATCTGGGTAGTACGAAAATTTATGTGAAATGCGATTGCGCATACGCAAGGCTTTTTGGGTGCGTGGGTTATGACCACTTGCTTCACGAGTAAAGTGCGAGGCCATACAAGTATCCCAAGTGCGTATACGTTTACCTCCATTCTCGCTATAGCCGTCGCCTTCGTCGGTAATGTTAAAACAATAACAAGTAGGGCAAGTATAGGTGCAAGCACCACATGAAAGACAATGTGCAGTTTGTTGCTCCCAAAACTCTGTGTCAGCAAAGAGCTTGGCAAGGCTTTGCGCTGCATCACTCAAATCAGGCCTTTTATCAAGGCTTGCACCAGCGCCAGCATGGGCCTTGGTAACAGCATCATTTTGGACTGAGTCAGTTTCTTTAAGCGAACATTTTTCCAATAAGGTCGCGCCTTTTTCTGTGACACCAGTTAACACATAGCCTGTTTCAATCTCGGTTAATAAAATATCGGAGCCACTTTTATCTATGGGGCCTGAACCTACCCAGTGGCAAAAACATGTAGAGCATGTTTCAGTGCAAGCACGCGTAACAACAATCATTTTTTCACGTTTAGCCATATAGTATGGGTCTTTGTGCGGACCCATGGTGTAAGGCCTATCTATAACTGTGAAACCACGAGCATCGCATGGGCGACAACCAAAAATAACACTAGGTGTAACCTCTGGAGTATCATCCAAACTCAAACTGACTTCAGATAAGTTTTCAGGATTTTTGCTTTGTTTAAAGCTGACCAAGGTTTCACAGCGTGGCAAGGCCACATCCTTTGGTGAAACATTGGCTTTATCAAAACAAATGTCATTTTCAGGGCTAAAGGGTAAAAATAGCACAGCCTTGCTTTGCTTTGTGGGCACAAGAACGCGATACTTTTCGCCATTATATGTGCCAAGCCAAGTTAAGAATTCCTTTAGGGAGTCTTTATTTATAAAGCGTGCGGTACTCATTTCCATTCCCTCTCAATTATATTCTTTTCTTCAAGCTCATAGCCCAAGAGAGGCGGTATAACATCCTTTTTCATGCCTGCTTTATAACCCTCAAAAATTTGTCCAACTGCACGCTCTAAATGTTGGCGTAATGGCAATATGGGGATATTTACAGGACAGGCTCTTTGGCACTCACCACAGCCAGTACAACGTCCAGCTAAATGCATGGCATGTATGGTTTGAAAGTAAAGCTTGTCTTTAACACTATCATCTTGGCTTAGCCAATGTGGTGAGCGAGTTTCTGCAATACAGTGGTCACGACAAACACACATGGGGCAAGCATTGCGACAGGCATAGCAACGCACGCAACGCTCCATATGCCCACGCCAATAACTGCGGCGCTCCTCAAGACTCATATTATCAAGCAATGTAAGCTCTGGCGGCGTTACTACACCTTCACCCACAGGTGTTGGCGGGCCACCAATGCGAAAATCTGCCTCCACTGCACCTGGAGTTGTGCAACCATGGCATTTGCCTTGGGCAAAATCCTTCATGGGGAAGCTATGCTCTTTGCCATCTGCAACTATGCGTACAATATTGGCGGTGGCGCTAACTTCATCAATTATATTGTAACGTCCAAGTGCTTCATCCACCTTTTGCATATTTAGTGTGCCTTCGCATGGCATGCTAAATATGACAACTTCGTCACGATTGATTAGATTTTCTTGCAAAAGTTCCACCACTGAGCGTGAGTCACAACCTTTAACTACAATGCCAATTTTCTTGCCCTTCCATGAAGGTAGATAGGTTGCTAGATTGTGTACATTTAGTGGCCCCCAAGTAATGGCATCCACTTGTTCTTCATTAAAAATAAAATGTGGGCTGGCATGGGCAGCGTCATGGCCTTGCCTCCAACCGATAACACATTCAAGCTCAGGTAATTGTTTTTTAATTATGGATTTAAGTTCATCAAGAGCAGCATTGCCAGCAACACCTGTACCTAGCGGTCGCAAGGAATTTAGCACACCTTCAGCAACTTTATATAGTGGTTCACTATTTTCAATGCGTGGTGCTGGTCCAAGCTCATGAATTTGCTCAGTGAATTTTGTTACGACTTGTTGCCATTTTTGCCCTTCTGAGGCTGACACCCAAGTGTATTCAAAGCGTTTGGGGTCAATTCCTAATATGGGAAGGAAATGTTTTAGCATTTCTAATCGCCGACGTGCGTAATAGTTACCAGATGTATAGTGACAATCCCGAGGGTGACAACCAGAAACCAACACTCCATCTGCACCGTCTAATAAGGCTCGCAAGCTAAATAATGGGTCCACACGACCAGAACAAGGCACACGAATAATGCGCAAGTCTGTTGGCTGTGTGGCTCTAGCAACACCTGCTGTATCAGCGCCACCATAGGAGCACCAATTACATAAAAAGCCAATAATTCTAAGTTCTTTATTTTCTAGCTGCGGCATAGGGCATTAACCTCCGCAAGAATTTGATCGTCTGTAAAGTGAGCAAGCTGCACAGCACCTTGAGGACAAGTGGCAGTACAAAGTCCACAGCCTTGACATACAGTTGGTAGCACTTCGTATTTAAGTTCACCACGCACAGTAAGCTCTCGTATTGCTCCAAACGGGCATACTTGCATGCATTTTCCACAACCAACACAGCGATTAAGCTCGATACTTGCAATTTGTGGGTCACTTTCAAGCGTGTCTTTTGCAAATAAAGCCAAAACCTTAGCCGCCGCCGCTGACCCTTGGGCCACAGAGGATGGTATGTCCTTGGGGCTTTGGCAAGCACCAGCAAGAAATACACCAGCTGTATTTGTTTCCACAGGCTTTAACTTAGGATGACCTTCCATAAAAAAGCCGTGTTGGTCATAGCTTACTCTTAGCATTTCTGCTAAGCCTTGAGCACCGCTGGATGAGTCTACACCTACGGCTAAAACCACAAGGTCAGCCAGTATTTCTACTTTTTCGCCAAGCAATGTATCAACACCGCAAACCACATATTGACCCTTACCATCAGGGTAAATTGCAGACACACGTCCACGAATGTAATTTGCCCCGTATTGCTCAGCGGCACGACGAGTAAATTCGTCATACATCTTGCCTGGCGCGCGAATATCCATATAAAAAATATGCGAATTTGAGTCAGGTATATGGTCTTTTGTTAAAATTGCTTGTTTTGCTGTGTACATACAACAAAAACCTGAACAATATGGGCGCCCTATGGATGGGTCACGCGAACCAACGCATTGGATAAAGACCACATTCTTAGGCTCTTTACCGTCTGACGGACGAATAATATGCCCCGTAGTGGGGCCAGATGCATTCATTAACCGCTCATATTGCATGGAAGTAATAACGTCAGGATAACGCCCACCACCATATTGTTCATATATGGTCCAGTCCATGAGTTCATAACCTGTGGCCGCAATAATACAGCCAACTTCTTCGGTTATGACTTCATCTTCCCACTTATAATCAATGGCCTCGGTGGGGCATTTTTTGGCACAAATACCACATTTACCCTTGGTAAGCATGATACAATGCTTGGGATCAATGACAGCTTTCTTGGGTATGGCCTGCGGAAAAGCAATGGTTATTGCTCCAGACTTGGCAATGCCTTCGTTAAATGCATCTGGCATCTTTGCTGGACATTTTTCCAAACATGCACCGCAACCTGTGCATTTATCCCAATCCACATAGGGAGTTTTTTTGCGAATGCGCACACCAAAATTACCCACATAGCCTGATATTTCCTGAATTTCAGAATAAGCATAGAGTGTTATATTGGGATGTTGTGCAATATCAACCATTTTTGGACCAAGAATACAGGCGGAGCAGTCCACAGTGGGGAATGTTTTATCAAGCTTAGCCATTTTACCACCGATGGTTGGCTCACGCTCAACCAAGATGACCGGAGTTCCACCATCAGCACAGTCAAGGGCCGCTTGAATACCAGCAACACCACCACCAATAATTAAAACCTTCTTATTAATTTCAAATGATTGCGCTAGCAGTGGCGCATTTAGCCTCAGTTTTTCCACAGCCATACGCACCAAGTCTTTTGACTTATTGGTATTGGCGTCCATGTCCTTGCCAATCCAAGAAACATGTTCACGCAGGTTAGCCATTTCAAACATATAACGGTTAAGGCCAGCGCGCTCAACTGTGCGCCTAAAAGTGGGCTCATGCATGCGAGGTGAACAAGAGCCAACGACCACACCATCAAGTTTATAATGCTCAATGGCTTCCTCAATGGCTTGTTGACCAGGCTCAGCGCATGCATACATTACGTCCACAGAGTAGACAACGTCTGTAAACTCGCGCGCAGCTTCAGCTACGCTGTCACACTTCACAGTGCCAGCAATATTACTTCCGCAATGACAGATAAATACGCCTATTCTCATGCTTTTGCCTCCTTAGATTTTTTGGGGGCAGCATCTGTTAGGCTTGCGGCATTATCGAGTTTTTTAAGCAATGCCGCAGGGCTAACACAAAGTTTTTTTAATCCCAATTCATTAGGACTATGACCAAAGGCAAGTCCTAGAATTTGAGTAAAATAAAGGACTGGTATATTAAATTTTGTTTGCATGGCCTTGGCTGCTTGGCCTTGGCGTAAATCAAGATTCATTTGACATAGTGGACAAGCAACTATTATGGCATCAGCATCCATATTTACTGCCAACTGAATTATTTTGCCAGATAGCTTTGCAGTCATGGGACGCTCAGGAATGCCAAATGACGCTCCACAACAGCTTGTTTTTAATGGAAAATCAATCACATCCGCACCGCAAGCGCGTAGTATATCTTCCATCATTTGTGGATTTTCGGGGTTACCAAAGTTCATAATTTCAGCTGGCCTGCTCATTAAACAACCATAATATGGAGCAAGACGAATGCCATTAAACTTTTTGGCAACGCGTTTTCCAAGCACATCAATGCCATATGTATCCACAAGCCCTTGCATCACTGACAAGGTTTCTGGAAAACTTTCGGCTGATGGCTCATCAAGCAAAGTGTCAACACTCGCTCTAAAGTCTGCATCTTCCATCTTATGTGCTGCATGACGCAAATTTGAAAGACATGAAGGGCAAGGTGTAAGCAACTTTTCTGCCTTAGTTTTTGCTGCAATGTCTAAGTTGCGCACGCAAAGGGCCGCAGATAGTTCTGTGGACACAGCATGGGCTGGGGTTGAGCCACAGCAATTCCAATCCTCAATATCATTCAGGGCAAAGTCTAAATCTTTGCAGACAATGCGTGTTGATGCTTCATAATCGGCAGAAGTACCAACGGCTGAGCATCCTGGGTAATAGGCAAACTTCATGCTTTTTTACCCTCCTCTTTACAGCGTTTTTCATAGCGTTTTAATATTCGACCAACTGCCTTTGCACCCTTTATATTATGCGGAACGAAAGGCAATTTATTTTTGGCAAGGGCCATGGGCGCAAGGTCAACATCAGTCCACATGCGTCCAGAGCGTATCATATATAACACCATAACGCCCATTTCATAGGTGCGCCCACAATAGCGCACAGTATCTAAGAATGATAGCCAGAACTTGTTTACTTTAGGCACGGCAAAAACGCCCTCTTCCCTTGCTCTATGGCGCAAATGCTCCATTAGTGCTGCAATATCAATATCATTGGGACAGCGCAAAGAACAAGTGGCGCATGAAAGACACATGGCAAGGGAGCGAGATTTTAGCACTTTATCCCAATTTCCCAACTGCAAGTGCCGCAAAATTTGATGCGGTTGCAAATCATAACTAAATGACGCTGGACAGCCTGCTGTGCAATTTCCACACTGATAACATGTGCGAATATTGCTTTTGCTAGCTTTTTCAAGCGCATTTAGTTCACTATTGAAATCATTTGTATGGCTTTGTGTATCCATATGTTTCTCCGCTTAAGTCAAAGTCAAAAGTGACATTGTGAAAAAATATACACAAAAGAAGGCAAGTCAATTAATTTATATATGAAAATGTCAGAGCTAACAAGAGAAAAAACAAGCACTTTAGCACAACTAAATACCCACGTTTTTAGTATGCTATTTCAATAAGATGAGAATCATGCCATTTTATATTACTTGGCTCAACGCCAAGAGCTTGCCATTTTTTTAACAAAGAATTTTTATGTCCGCCAAATATACCTTGGCAAGACTTGGGCAAGGTCATGAACTTTGCCTTGTTGCCAGCAAGGGCCTGCTGTACATATTTATAAAGAGCTTCACCCTGAACAATATTGCCAAGGGCTGGGTGACACGGACCTTCCAAAATTGCCTCATCAAGCCCTTCTTCTGGGGCAAGCCCCATACGAATGACGGCAACTTCCATTTTATGAGCCTTAAGCCATGCCGTGGATAGGCTTTCAATTGTTTTCTCTAAACTCCAAGGCTTAAATTGACCTTGCTCCCAAATATTTGCAAGCACGGTATCTTTTATTACCTGACAAGGGTAAAGACGAAGAAAGCTTGCTTCACAATCTAGGGCTTTTTGTACATCTTGCATAAAAATTTCTGCTGTCACCCTTGGCATTCCGGGCATTAATTGTATGCCAAGATTAAAGCCAAGCTCCTTGATTAAGGCGCAAGCTTGCCTTGCTTGAATTTCGTCATAGGCTCGCTTACTAAAGTTAAGTGCTTCATCATTAAAGCTTTGAATGCCAAGCTCAATACTTGTAAACCCTGCTTTTTTTAACTTGCTTAATATATATATATTGATGGCATCGGGGCGGGTGGAGCAACGAGCACTTATAATACGTCCAGCCGCTATTTCCCTACTTACAAAGTCGCAACATACATCCAAGTCTTGTTCATCAATGGCAGTAAAAGTTCCACCAAAAAAACCAAGCTCTGGCGCTGGTTTTTTTTCCATTTGGTTTTGTATTAATAGTTTTTTTGTTTTTTTAACTATTTCAATTATACTTTGAAGTCTTGTGCCACTTTGTAATTCTTGTGCACAAAAAATACAGCGAACTTTACACCCAGCAAAGGGAATAAATATTGGCCAAATGGTTTGCGACTGTTTTTTTAAAATCCAAGGTAAATAAATTTTCATAAATCACATAAAAATTAAAAAAAATTAAAGTCTGGTATAATTTTAGACTTTTTTTAACGAACTGAATATATGAAAAAATTTTAGCTGTGTCAGTAAAAAATTGAAGATTATAAAAACTATTTGTCAAAAAAAAACAACAAAATGCAAAAAATTCCTTGCAGACAAGGGGTATGGAGAGTATATTCTTCCTAGCCAATATTTTGGATTGTTATTTCATCGGCCAAAATACTGTCACAAAGACCATGTATATGCGTTCAATGTGCTTGGTGATGGGACTTAATTTGTGTTCGATGAAATAAATATAAAAACTATTTTATGGATTTGGAGGACGTTATGGGGAAGACATTAACAAAAGCTGAAATTGTCGAAGCTATCTATGAAAAAACAGACAAAAATCGCTCTGATGTCAAAAACGTAGTGGAAAAACTTTTGGAAATCATGAAGGGTGCCATCAAAAAAGATGATTCCTTGCTTGTTAGCGGCTTTGGTAAATTTGAAGCCTATGATAAAAATGCACGCAAGGGCCGCAATCCCCAAACAGACGAAACAATCACCCTTGCTCCTCGTAAGGTAGTTGTTTTCCGTCTTTCTCGTAAGTTCCGCACTGAACTTAACGGAAAGTAATTTCCAAATTTTGGTTTAATAAAAAACTAAGAATGTTGACATAGTCAACACTACTCAAAATCTCGAAAATCAAGAGTAGGTGCAATTCACTTGCACCGCTATGCTCTTGATTTTCGTGTTTTACTACCAAAACAACTGCGTTGTTTTATGCGGCACAAACGCCCGCAAGGAACAGTGATTTTAAGTAGTTTACATAGATTAATGGCAAATCCGTGCGGCAATGCGAAATGTATTATAGCAATCATTATATAAACTATCATTTTTATAAAAAAACGCATTGCATACTATTTTACTCATAAACAAAGCTTGACATGTGTTTATTCATTATGTACTAGGAACTTTGTGCAAGGGGAGTAACCGGGTCCATGAGACCCAGGCAACGTCAACAGCATGACTTAACAGTCTGGCGTTGCCCTTGATTAAAATCAAGTGGTAAGACCTTCACGGCAAACAAGCCGGGAAGGTTTTTTTATTTTCCGGCAAAGAAAGTGAGGATTATTATGGAATCAAGTTCGCTTTTGGCACATCACTCCATTTGGGAAGTGGTAATTTTTCTAGCCTGTGTATTTTTCTTTTTGTGGTTGGATTTGCATAGCCACAAGGACAATAAAGCAATTAGCGTTAAAAATGCTTTAATGTGGTCCACCCTTTGGGTGACACTTTCCATGCTTTTTGCCTGTTACATTGGTTGGCAATTTAGCTTTGAACCAGCGCAATTATTCATAGCGGGCTACTTATTGGAGCTATCTCTTGCTGTGGATAATCTATTTGTAATTATGGCAATCTTTGGTTCTTTTGGTGTTAAAGATGAATACCAACACCGTATATTATACTATGGTATTTTGGGCGCACTCATCATGCGTTTTATCTTTATCATCGCAGGCACAACCCTTGTGCAAGCCTTTGGAAACTATGCATTAGGTGCTTTTGGTATCTTTATTTTATGGACTGCATGGAAAATGTGGCAACAAATGGATAAACATACCGAAGCCATTGAAGATTATTCTCATCACTGGTCTGTGCGCATAACTCAACGTTTTATCCCTGTGCATCCGCATGTGGATGGGGAAAAGTTTTTTGTGCGTGTTGGTGCAACAGAAGGCACAAAGGGCATCTTAAAGGCAACACCTTTGTTTTTATGCTTAATTGTTGTTGAAATGTCAGACGTTATGTTTGCTTTTGACTCAGTGCCTGCAATTATTGCCATCACTAGTGACCCTTTCTTAGTTTATACTAGTAATATATTTGCAATTTTAGGCTTACGCTCCATGTATTTTATGTTGGCGGCTGCTAAGCGCTATTTAAGGCACTTGGAAAAGAGTGTTGTGGCCATTTTAGCATTTATTGGCATTAAAATGATGCTTATGGTTACAGGCGTTGTGCATATGCCGGCCATGGCTAGTTTGGCTGTGGTTGGTTCATTACTATTTCTTGGTATTGCTGCTTCATTTTTACCAGAAAAAAAAGCTGAATAATTATTTTTTTGTAACATCAGGCGGTTACCCTAGTAACCGCCTGATAGTGCTGACTTGTCAACGCTCCCGATAAATCAAGGGTTATTTACTTTTCTACTAATTCTGTACTACGAATTTTTTTCAGTAGGCTAAAGAGAACAGATGTACTCTTGGATTGAACTTTTAGTGACTTCAAAATAAAATTTAGAGAAAAAATTTCTTTCAAAAAAATTTGAAAATAAATTTAAAACTTTAACTATTTAGAATAAAAATTCTAAGAAAAATCCACTTCTACCCTAGATACATTTCCAAACTTATTTGTATAATTTAAATAACCATTTTCTCTACCAAAAAGATAAACCTGCTTAGTTATTTCTACATCCTGTTTGCAATACTTGGTTATTTCATCAAGCTTGCCCTCTTTCCACCAAACTAGGGCCTGCATTCCGTCAGCATTTTTGCCCACACCCAAGGTGGCAGTGGCAATGCTATCCAATGAAAGTCTATGTGAAAGCCGCTTTTGCACATGCAAAAGCATATCCAGCGTTGGCAAGGTCTTTAGTTCATACTCAGCAAATGGTTGCAACACAGCATAGTCAAAACCACTAATATTAAATCCAATTACTCGTTTTGCCACACTCAATTTTGCAAACATTTCAGGCAATTCATCTTGAGTATATGAAGTAAAGTCATCGCTTACGCTATCATAGAGCACTGCAATACTAACTCCCATCTGTGCCGCCTTATGCCATCCGCCAACATCTTTAGCCGAGCGTCTAGTTTCCACATCAAGCACCATAAAATCACGCTTTTCATCTTTAATTATATTATTATCTGCAAATAGGCTTAATTGATTTGTCATATAATCACCAAAAAATTATAAAATTTTTGCATTTTCAATGTCATCTGCACACCATGTGTCATATTCTTCACGCTCAGCCGGTGTTAAAAAATCAACCCATGCCAAACGCAACGGCTCATAACAGGCCATGCGCAAATCATCCCATTTTGGCCTTGCCACTTCCCAAGGCTTTGGTCCATGAAAATGTACTATTTTTGCATCGTCATAAGCATTAGCATGATATGGCGGTCTATTCCACAATTCTCCAAGCTTAGAAATGCGTTTACCAAAATAATAATTGAGCAACGATTGATCTAAGTTGCCTATGTATTTCACATTTTGCATACAAAAAGCTAAAAAATTATGAATTAAGTCAAATTTACGCAAGCGAGCAAGATTGTATAACAAAACTCCGCTGCTAAAAGTCCAAATGGGAAAGGGCATGGGCACAACATATTCATTATCTCGCCATGTATAGCGCAACTGCTCGTGGTCATGATAAAATGGTGCTGTAAACTCCCTAGCCATGGCCATATAAGCTGGTTTTTCATTTAGCAATTCAGTTATATCCTTGCGAAATAGCACGTCAACATCGCAATACAACACATAGTCATCTTGCAAAAGTTCAGGTACTAACGCTAGTTCAAGCTTCAAAAAACAACCTATGGCAAATTGTAAATTACTTGGGATTACTTCCCTTGAAAGAATGGGTTTATAGTTGGCTAGAGGGATTTTATCTCGCTTCAGAGCTTCAAAAACCTGCGGATTATCACCAGCATAGACGCAAAGACATGGAATGTCAGCACCCATCACTTGACGCAATGAACGCACAGCCACCTGTAAAAGGCGCAAAAATTTAGGATTATCATCAATACAAAACACTACATGCATGTATTACTAATAACTTTAATTTTTTACAAATGCAAGGCTTTCACTTATTCTTGGGTCAATACGCTGGTGGGAAATGGATGTATGCTTAAGGCAATGCTTTGAGATATTTCGTGTAAGGCCTCGTGAGCGGCTCTTTCTCTATGCGGTGAAAATACAATTTTCAAAAGGGCGTCGTACTTATTTATTACTGAAAAATAAGCAACATGCCCATATGCTTCCAATAAAAAACGAAACATGCCCACTTTATCTGGTGCAATTTTTACCAATAAACATTTGCTTTGTTCAGCTGGTGCTAGAGGTGGGCCTAAACGTCTTTTTCTTGCTTTAATTGCCATTTTACCAACCAATATAACGCAAAAAAGCCACAGAAGCCATGGCGCAGGCAATGGTTCCAAAAAAGCTCTTGGTCTTCCAAGCCACCATGAATGAAGGAAAGGCCGCCAAAAGAAAAATATTATCAAAACTAATATCTAACTGATTGTTTTTTATAATAATATCTGGAAATAGCAATGCAGACATCACAGCCACGGGTACATATGAAAGCCAGCGCAAAACAGATTCTGGCATGGACTCTGACGAAAGATACATGAGCGGCAATATTCTTGGGATTACAGTAACTAGAGTACAGCCTGCAATGCATAGTATTAATTCTATGTTCATGACTTTTTTCCGCTCGATATTTTGCGTTTAGAAAGTACAAGCCCAAGGCTTGCAGCAAGCACAGTTGCAAGAATTACATTCCATTGCCCAAGTCCCATGAGCTTAAGCGTCACTGAGGCAATGCCTGCAAAAACAGCAATTAATACATCAAGACCATTATATAATTGAGGAATGAGTAAGGCTAAAAACATGGCTGTTAAGGCATAATCAAGCCCCAGAGGGCGAACATCTGTTATGAGAGAGCTAAAGTAAACCCCAAGCACAGTACCTAAAACCCAAGAACTTTGGGCTGTGATATTGCACGAATATAGTGTAGAAAGCGACAATTGCCAGCCGCGCCTAAATGCTGATGAATGGACGCCAAAGGTTTCATCTGTAAGTTCACAGCCCATAAGAAAACGCTGAAAACGTGTGGCTTTTTGCATGTGAGTGGCAAGAGATGCAGACATAAGCAAATGCCGCAAATTCACCACAAATACCGTAAGAATAACCGATGCCGCACCAACACCACTACCCCAAAGGGACGCCGCCACAAATTGCCCAGACCCCGCAAAGATAAAAAATGACATGGCAATGGCATAACCAGCTGGAATGTTGCTTTTTACTGCTAACACCCCAAATGCAAAGCCCACAGGCACATAGCCAAGCACAATGGGTATGGCACGTTTTATGCCTTCAATTATGGCTGGAGAAAATTTTTGCATGGGCTTTTTTGTATGATTTTAGATGCTTTTGTCAAGGAATATCCTAGCATAATTAGTCGATGCTGAACAACACGCTTTAGCGTGCTGTTCAGAGAGGCACGTT
>CAYJOP010000035.1:0-19900 GCA_964371835.1 uncultured Desulfovibrionaceae bacterium | reverse complement strand
TCGTTCCTCGCCTAACGGCTATGCCACTTCGTGGCACCACTAGGGCAGGAAAAATTAATCACTTAACGGCGAAGCAAAGTTCCGCCTATTCTTTATTTTTGGTCGCATTGCCTATCGTTAACGCTCCAAAAGACTCCACACAATGAATAGTGCAGGAGTCTTAAATCACTTATTGATAATATGACATTGTAGATGAAACGTCAAACAGTGACAAAACCAAATTAAACCCTCAAGAATAATTTTGAAATTTTTGCTTGACGGCGAAGCTCATTTCAAATAGAAATCTTTTGTTGCAAGCTCTTGTAGCTCAGTCGGTAGAGTGCGTCCTTGGTAAGGACGAGGTCACCGGTTCAATCCCGGTCAAGAGCTCCATAAATTTCATTAAGCCCCATAAAGCCGTTTGCGCTTTGTGGGGCTTTTTTTGTTTATGCAGTTGAAGGGGGTAAAGAGCAAATTTGTTTGTTTTGAATAGTTAGAAGTGTTTGGCCTTTTAACTGGTTGACTGGTTTTGGCAAATTAGTTAACTTATTATAATGTTCACCATAAAGTAAGGAAGAGAAATGTTTAATGGAAAAAGTATTCTAATAACTGGCGGTACGGGTTCTTTTGGTAAGGCATGTGTTGCCATGTTGTTAAAGCAATATGCACCTAAAAAGGTGATAATTTTTTCGCGTGATGAGTTAAAGCAATTTGAGATGTCGCAAGTTTTTCCTGAGGAGAAATATGAGTGTATACGCTTTTTTTTGGGAGATGTACGCGATAAAGAACGTCTGATGCGTGCATTTAATGGTGTTGATTATATCATACATGCCGCAGCGTTAAAGCAAGTGCCAGCGGCAGAATATAATCCCACTGAATGCATTCGTACTAATATTCAAGGTGCTGAAAATATAGTTAATGCTGCAGCTGATTGTGGCGTAAAAAAAGTCGTTAGTCTTTCCACAGACAAGGCTGTTGCACCTGTAAATTTATATGGTGCAACCAAACTTTGTTCGGACAAGCTCTTTGTGGCAGCCAACCAATACATGGGTGGTAGTGGAACTGTTTATTCAGTGGTGCGCTACGGCAATGTTATGGGTTCGCGCGGTTCTGTTATTCCTTTTTTCATAAAAAAACGTGATGAAGGCGGGCCGCTGCCCCTAACAGATGCACGCATGACACGCTTTTGGATTACTTTGGAAGAAAGTGTACAAATGGTACTTAACGCCTTTACTCTTTCCAGCGGCGGTGAAGTTTTTGTGCCAAAAATTCCCAGCATGAAAATTACCGACCTTGCCGAAGCCATAGCTCCTGGCATGCCAACGCAGGAAGTGGGTATTCGTCCTGGCGAAAAATTGCATGAAACCATGATAACTTCTGAGGATAGCCGTCATACCATTGATATTGGTAAGTATTACGTCATAATGCCTGAAATATTTACATATAGAGGTCCTCAGGGGACGTCTGTTCCAGACGGATTTGAATATAATTCTGGTACAAATACTGACTGGCTAACTGTTGCACAATTACAAGCCACCTTGAAAAGCCAAGGTTTTGATATAAAATAATGAATCAAAAATTCATTCCCTATGGACGCCAAAGCATTGATGATGATGATATAAACACCGTCATTGACGCTTTGCGCTCAGATTATCTAACCACTGGCCCCATGATTGCGCATTTTGAAACTGACGTTTGTGCTTTTACAGGTGCAAAATACGGCGTTGCCTTTAGCAATGGCACTGCTGCCTTGCATGCAGCCATGCATGCTTTAGGCATAGGGGAGGGCGATGAAGTCATAGTTCCGCCTATAACCTTTGTGGCAACATCAAATTCAGTTCTATATTGTGGCGGCACACCAGTTTTTGCAGATATTTGTGCCGACACTGTGCTCATTGACCCACAAGCTGTGGAAGCCGCCATAACACCACACACAAAGGCCATTATTGGTGTTGATTATGCAGGGCAACCTTGTGATTGGGATGCACTGCGTGCCATTGCAGATAAACATGGGCTAGCTCTCGTAGCTGATGCTTGTCATGCCATTGGTGCAGAATATAAGGGGCGTAAAGTGGGCACATTGGCGGATATTACGGTATTTAGCTTCCATCCTGTGAAAAATATGACCACAGGTGAAGGCGGCATGACCATGACTGATAATGCTGAATATGCCGAAAAAATGCGTCATTTTCGCGGACATGGCATCACAACAACCGTAGCTGAACGAGAAAAAATGGGCGGCTGGTACTATGAAATGCATAGCCTTGGCTATAATTACCGCATTACAGATTTTCAATGTGCTTTGGGTCAAAGCCAATTAAAAAAGCTTTCCCAATGGATTGAAAAAAGAAATGAGCTTGCTCAAAAATATGACAAGGCTTTTACCAATACCCATATTCGTCCGCTTGTAAAAAGCGATGGCATACTTCATGCTTATCATCTTTATGTGGTACGAGTTCAAAACAGAGATGAAAAATTTAAAGAGCTACGAGATGCTGGCATTGGCGTAAACGTCCATTATATGCCAGTGTATCTACACCCTTATTATCAGGGTTTGGGATATAAGCGGGGACTTTGCCCTGTGGCTGAGAGCGAATTTAGTGAAATGCTAACCTTACCCTTATGGGTTGGGTTGGGGGAAGAAGATATAAAACAAACTATTTATAAGGTGTTGTAATGTCAAACAATATACAAAAAGAATATTTTGTGCAAGAAGGTGGGGATGAATGGTACGCAAGGAGTTGTCACTCCATACAAAAAACAAAACCCACATTTAATTATTTATTTGATTGTATTAATAATCTACCGTTTGCCATTAATAATTTTCTTGAGGTTGGTTGTTCTTCAGGGGAAAAAATTAAACAAGTGCAGAGTAAATTTAAGTGCTCATGCTATGGAATTGACCCCTCTAAAGAGGCTATTGCAGGTGGACGGAAACTTGTAAATGACAAGATTCATTTACAAGTTGGCACAGCAGAGTCTTTACCTTTCGAAGATAATTTTTTTGATGTAGTTTGTTTTGGTTTTTGTTTGTATCTTTGTGATAGAAATTTACTATTTCGTATAGCCCAAGAAGCCGATAGAGTCTTAAGAGAAGGCGGAGCAATTATTATTGTTGATTTTGATAGCAGAATTCCTTTACGCAATTCTTTTCATCATACTGGCGAAGCAATTTGGTCTTATAAAATGGAATATGAAAAAATGTTTACTTGGCATCCACAGTATATTTTAAGTGAGAAGCGTTCATATTCTTATTATGATTCATGCTTTATTTATGATTCTAATGAGAGAGTATCCATATCTACCATTATCAAAGTTGCAGAACAAAATAGTATGGTTACAAATCCTTGGGATAATCGTGCATAGGCAAAACAGCTTCATTCTTGGTACAGCACAACTGGGTATGCCCTATGGTATAGCCAACAACTTAGGCCAGCCAAATTTAAGCTTTGCGAAGGGTATTATTGCAACTGCATTGAATGCAGGCATCACCTATTTTGACACTGCACAAATGTATGGAACAAGTGAAACGGTACTTGGGCAATGTTTGCAAGTTTTAAATTCTCAAAATGAAGTAAAAATAATAACTAAGGTAGCATCTGAGAGTTTGCAGGACAAAGTGTCTTTAGGGCAAGCTTTTAGTGCTTCTTTACAAAATTTAGATGTTCAATCTTTATATTGCTTTATGCTACACCATGAAGAATACTTGACATATTTAGACGGATGGCAGGGGGACTTTTTACTAGCCTTACAAAAACAAGAAAAAATAATACATCTTGGGATTTCTGTTTATTACCCAGAAAAGGCTCTGCAAGCTTTAGAGCATCCTCTTATACACATAGTACAGGTTCCATCTTCACTTTTTGATAAAAGGTTTATTGAGGCTGGAGTTTTTAAAAGAGCAAAGGAACTTAAAAAAGAAATACATATTCGTTCAGTGTTCTTGCAAGGTGTGCTTTGTATGTCACCAGCAAGTTTACCAGATTATCTTAAAATCTTATATAAATACGTTAAATGTTTCCATGGTATATGTAATAGATACAATTGTACTCCATCACAAGGTGCCCTTGCTTGGATGCAAAACAAAGAACCAGAAGCTTTATTGATTTTTGGTGCGGAAAGCATTAAGCAAGTTCAAGAAAATATGGATATTGAATGGCAAAAAAAATGTAATATGCAAGATTTTCTGCTTGAACTTGACAATATAAATGTGCCGCAGGAGCCTGAACTTTTAAACCCATCTTTATGGAAAAGATAATGTCAAAATCATTGGATTTACAAAAAAATGCAAGCAAACACATTCCTGGTATGACGCAGCTTTTATCAAAGCGCCCAGATTTGTATTCCCTTGGTGTCTGGCCTGGATATTATTCTAAAGCAAAAGGCGCAAAAGTATGGGATTTAGATGGCAAAGAATATTTAGATATGTCCATTGCTGGGATTGGCGCTTGCGTACTTGGTTATGCTGATGATGAAGTTGATAATGCTGTTATCGAGAGTATAAAAAATGGAGTGGGTTCATCGCTAAATTGTCCAGAGGAAGTAGAGCTTGCAGAGCTTTTATGCGACATACACCCATGGGCAGATATGGTGCGTTATACTCGCAGTGGTGGGGAAGCTCTTGCTGTGGCAGTTCGTATTGCTCGTGCTTACACTGGGCGTGATGTAATTGCTTGTTGTGGCTATCACGGTTGGTCCGACTGGTATTTAGCCGCTAACTTGTCCAAGGATGCGGCCCTTGATGGTCATTTAATGCCAGGACTTGAACCTGTTGGTGTTCCTCGTGGGCTTTTAGGTACAAATTATACATTTCGTTATAACCACTTAGAAGAATTGCACGCTATTGTTAATGAGCATGGTAAGAATTTAGCCGCCATTGTAATGGAGCCAATACGCTCTGAAATGCCTACCAACGGCTTTATTGAAGGTGTGCGAGCCGTTGCAGATGCAACTGGTGCAGTGCTTATAATGGACGAAGTTTCAGCAGGTTTTAGATTTTGCACTGGTGGTGCCCATTTAGCTTTACATAAAACCACACCAGATATGGCAGTTTTTTCCAAAGCTTTGGGTAATGGCTATGCCATTGCAGCGGTTATTGGTAAGAGTGAAGTTATGCAGTCCGCTCAAAAAACATTTATTTCATCCACCAACTGGACTGAAAGGATAGGTCCAACTGCTGCTTTAGCGACCATTAGAGCATATCAGGAACGTAAGCCTTATGAAAAATTTATTAAATTTGGCAAACGTATTCAAGCAGCATGGCTAGACATGGGAACAAAAAATAACTTTGAAACCCATGTTAGAGGCATGTATGCCATGAATCATTTCACTTTTGATGATGCGGACTTCCTTGTATATAAGGCTTATTTTGTGCAATGTATGCTAGCTGAAGGCTTTTTGGCCTCAAACCTTTGCTATCTTATGGATGCTCATACCGAAGATCATGTTGATGCATATATTGCTGCTTGCGAGCGGTCTTTTGCTAAACTTAGTGATGCAAAAAAAGCAGGAGATATTCATAAAAGGCTTAAAGGGCAACCATCTATTTCTGGATTTAAGAGGATAGCTTAGTGAAGGATAGCATTGCCATAATTACCGCTCGTGGCGGTTCAAAGCGTATACCTCGTAAAAACATTCGCCCATTTTGTGGTAAGCCCATGATTGCTTGGTCCATTGAGGTGGCAATACAATCAGCATGTTTTGAGCATGTTATAGTAAGCACAGATGATGAAGAAATAGCAGAAATTTCTGTAAAATATGGTGCAAAAGTTCCTTTTTTGCGTCCTGCGGAACTTGCAGATGACTTTACCCACGCTCACGTTGCAGCAAGACATATGCTAGAGTGGGCATTAAAAGAACTAGGGCAATTTAAGTACCTTGCTCATATTTATCCTACATCTCCCATGTTAACCGTAAGCGATATTCATATGGGACATACATTGATGCTTGAGGGTAAGGACTTTGCTTATACTGCACAAAAAATTTCTTTTCCTATTTATCAAGTTGTAACAGAAAATGAAATTGGAGTTTTTGAAAATTTATTTCCACCTGAAAAAGCAAGTATGCGTTCACAAGATATGCCTGACGCTTACATTGACGCTGGACAGTTGTATTGGCGAAATATTGGAGTTTTTTTAGACAGCGAAAGAGATAAAAATAAAAAAAGAAATATCATACCAATTTCAGCTCAAAGAGCTGTTGATATTGACACAGAAGAAGACTTGGCTTTTGCAGAAGTTTGTATGAAACTCTTTCAAGAGCAGCAAAAAAATGCATAGATTGGGATTAAAACTTTGGTCAACAAATATTGACTATTACCTAACAGAGGCACAGAAGCTTTATGAGGATAAAGTTTTTGACTATATTGAACTCTATGTAGTTCCAAACACTACACAGTACATCCAAAAATGGAAAAACACAAAAATACCATTTGTTCTACACGCCCCTCATTTTATGCATGAAGTTAATTTAGCAGATGAAAGTAAACGCGAATATAATAGTATAATTTACAACGAGTTATTAGAATTCAAAAATCAATTAAATGCTAAATACATTGTTTTTCATGGTGGAACAGAGGGTTGTATTGATGAGACAATCCAACAGTTAAGCCACATAGTGAAAGATTTTCCCGCTTGCTTTCTTATTGAAAACAAACCTTATCGCGCTCCATTGGGGCGAAAAAAAATTTGCCGCGGTGCAAATATTGAAGAAATAAAAAAAGTAATTGAAGCTGTGGGGTGTGGTTTTTGTCTTGATATTGGACACGCCTTTTGCACAGCTAATGTTCTAAACATAGAACCTTATAATTATCTTAAACTTTTCAATAGCTTAAGTCCTCAGTGTTATCACATTTCAGATAATGATATTAATACAAGTGTGGATAATCATATGCATATTGGCTCTGGGACAATAGATTTCGAAAAAGTCATGGCTATTATTTCAAGCAAATGTGATATTGCAATAGAAACAGATAAATCCTCCAAGTATAACTTATTAGATTTTTGTGAAGATATAAAAAAAATAAAAGCTTTTTTATGAGTTTAATTTTTTTTGCAAATAAGAGTAATTGCCCTACCAATACCTATTTCGCCAAAAGCTTTTAAAATTTTTAAATATTCATCTTTGTTTTGTTGATACAGAAAATTATGCGTAAGAACCCTAGCTTTATGGTTGTTTTTACCTTTTGAGGAATCAACAGCATGATTTGTGTTTTCATTAAGAAAATTAAACTCTATAGGCCAAATACCTAACCTAGACACAACCTTCAATCCCACACTTTGAAGCATTTTTAAACTTTTTTCTAAGGTCAAACCAATAGCATAATCAGTTTTTGGAGCAAAATCACTTGGTAGTTGTTTTTTTTCTTTTGCATAATTTGTGAATGTGGAGTCATTATTGGGTATGCTAATCATAAGTGTGATGTCATCTGAGGTTTTTGACAATATGGTTTTTAAAAAACTTGTAGGGTCTTGAAGATATTGAATTGATTGCATAATGCAAATCGTATCATACTGCATCAAATTATTATCGTTAACAAAGTCTACCATGTTTCCAGCAACACAAAAAATCATTAAATGTGGATTTTGAGATTCTAAACCAAACAAGCTCAGGTCTACACCATGTACACTAAAACCTTTTTTATGTAAGGCATCAACCATGAAGCCTTCACCACAACCAAGTTCTAAAACTGATTTAGGCTCTGAAATTTCACACAAAGCTTGGATATTCATTTCAAAAACAGATTGTTTCCAAAGAATTTCTTCGTCGGTGTAGACTAACTCTATAGCTCCACAGCCTTCTTGATAGTACCTATTTTTAAAATAATCTTCCAAATTTTCAATTTTATTTTCAGTTGACTTCACTTTTTTGACTCCTTATGATTAAATTCGAATAATATTATTGTTAAACATTGTCAAGGTAGTACATATGCTTTTAAAGAATGTTCTCATCACAAGCTCGTCTGCAAAAGTTCCATTAATTGTAGAACTAAAAAAAGCTATGGCAAAGTACGGTGGGCAAGTCATTCTTTTTGGCGGTGATAATGACATGCACGCAGTCTCACAGTATTGTGTTGATAAATTTTGGCATATGCCAAGTGACAATGAACTGTCATTACAGATAGTTAAAGAGTACTGCCTACAAAACAATATAGGGTATATCATTCCTACAAGGGATAAAGAGTTAGAATTTTGGGCAAAAACAAAAAAGGACTTAGAAAGAGAAGATATTTTTGTTATGGTTTCAGAATATGAAAAGATAAATCAATGTTTTAATAAATATAACTTATACTCATTTTGTAAAGCCAATAATCTACCTATTATAAAAACATCTGAAAATATCAATGACATAATAGCTGACAAATATGTTGTTAAAGAAAAAAATGGCGCAGGTTCTAGAAATATTGGATTAAATTTATCTAAAGAGAATGCAATAAAACATGCAAGGATTTTGGACGAGCCAATTTTTCAACCCTTTATTCATGCAAAAGAGTACAATGTTGACATGTATGTTGATAAAAAGGGAATTTGTCGAGGTGTTATAGTCCTTGATAAAATAAAAATAATTCCACCAGATGCACATATTATGCAAAAAGTAGACATTTCAGCTATTGAAAATTTAGGGAAGCAAGTAGCAGAATGTATAGGCTTTTATGGTCACGCTATGATGGAAGTTTTCCAAGAAGCAAATGGTAAACTACATATTATAGAATGCAATTTAAGAATAGCAGCAGCTTCAGTTTGTTCTTTTATGTCAGGCCTTGATACTTTTTATTGGTTCTTGCTAGAAAGTAATAATAATAATTTGGATGATTATAAATTTGTGAAATCCAAAGAAAACATAAAACTTGTTAAATACTATACTATGCAACAGGTATTTTAAAAAGCTGTATGAAAAAGAGTAATCAAGTGTTAAACACATACATAATAGCAGAAATTTCTGCCAATCATCTCGGTTCATTAGAACATACGCTCAAAACAATTGAGGCAGCGGCAGAGGCTGGCGTTAATGCTGTTAAAATTCAAACCTACACAGCCGACACCATAACTATTGACTGTGATAGTCCTTTATTTATAAGTCCAAACCCATTGCGAAATGGGCGTACACTTCATTCCATCTATTCTGAGGGGGCTATGCCTTGGGAATGGGCTCCGCGTTTAATGGCCTATGCAAAAGACTTGAATCTTGAATGTTTTTCAACGCCATTTGACGAAACTGCTGTAGATTTTTTGGAAGAATGTAATGTTAGCAAACATAAAATAGCCTCATTTGAGCTTGTTGATATACCTTTACTTAAGAAGGTTGCTCAAACAAAGAAGCCAATAATAATGTCAACTGGTATGGGGACGCTTGCTGAAATTGATGAAGCTGTGCGAACTTTGAGAGACAATGGCACTACTGATTTAACATTACTAAAATGCACATCATCCTATCCTGCACCAGTTGAGGAAGCGAATTTAAACACCATCCCGCATATGGCAGCAGCTTTTAATTGCAAGGTGGGACTCTCTGACCATACCACGGGGTCAGCTGTTGCAGTTGCGGCAGTGGCTCTTGGGGCAACGGTCATCGAGAAGCATTTTACGCTTGCTCGCGCTGATGGTGGACTTGATGCAGCTTTTAGTATGGAGCCGCATGAGCTTAAGCAAATGGTGCAAGACATCCGTATAGTAGAAAAAGCTCTTGGAAAAATATCTTACGACCGCACGGAAAAAGAAAAAAACTCTGTATGTTTTCGCCGCTCCCTCTTTGTGGTGAAAGACATAAAGGCTGGTGAAATGTTTAGCCAGGAAAACCTAAGAAGTATTCGTCCAGGTCATGGTTTGCATACACGTTATTTTGAAGAAATTTTAGGCAAAGTAGCAAAACATGACATAAAAAAGGGCACACCTCTTAATAATAATATGTTTTAAGCATGAATTTTGTTGGTGCATAAAAGAAGTATACGCGGAGATGCATTTTCAACGTGTAAATAGTCTATAATTTCCACTTTTTCAAAAAGCGGTGATAGTTGTTCCACAAAATTTTCCAAAGTATAATTGCTTGGTAAATTTTCTTGTTTTTGTGTCATTCCAAGGCCATTGGGCATAAATTCGGTAATAAGATGTTTATTAGTATGCTCTGCAAGAGATTTTGCAATGTGGTTCCAAGGAAATTTGTCTGTTAAAAAGACGTGATGTGTCAAGGCCAAAGCTATGGCAACGTCTGCTGCTTTGTGCATTTCAAAAAGCCCAGAGGTAACAAATTTGATGGGGTTATCTGCATTAAATTCACGCAGGTGTAAATGCCCTCTGGCAATGGCTGTTTCATCAGGTTCAAGGGCTAAAACCTCGGCCCCAAGGCTAGCTGCAAGCCTTGAGAAGCTACCAGAATTTGCACCCAAATCAATTACAGTTTTAGGAGCTAAAAGCTTTAGCAAGCGCATAACCATGGCTTTTCTGTTGTGACCACCTTGCACAATGTCAGGTATATTTGTATCAATATCCGCTTGTACATTATAATCTGACCATAGCGTATGCTCCCACGGAAACTCAATGGAAGAAATCAAGTTTTCCAAAACTTTAAGTACCTGCTCTCGTGAGCCAATAAGCTTTAAGGGCTTGTTGAGTAAGTTTAATGCCACAGCGCTTTTGTGACTAATACCGTTGACTAAACCCCAACGCATCATGTTACCCAGTGAATAACATTTGCTTCGCAATAAAAGTGGGTAAACAAAAAATCGTACAAACTCCTCAAGTCCACTAAGTTCATAATGCCCTTTAAGCTCAAAAATTGACCCAATATCGCACCAGTAGGGAGCATTTTGTTTTTGAATTACAATATTTCCCGTATGTCCATCACTAATTATTAAATCCCTTTTATATAGCCACAAATTCAATTTTATATACAAAAGAGCAGCTTCTTTAAGCACAAGTGGATTGGCATGTGCTAAGGATACATTAAAATATTCAGTGTATTGAGAATATATTCTGCTTATGCCATCCATTTTTAAATGGGTAAGAGTAGTTTTAGGAATAAACCCCTCTGCATGAAGTTCGTTAAGCAATGAGTCGTAGTTATTTTGTTTGGTATAATCTTGGGCTGTGGGCAAAATGGCTTTATAATATTGTCCTTCATGAAAAAAAGTGTTGGAGTTGATGTCTAAGAGCCTAACTCCAATCCACTTAACTTGGTCTTTGTGAAAAATTGTATTGTCATTCATAATAGCTTAGTGCCTTAACTGGTTAATCATGAAAATCATAAAGATTTTTTTATGATAGCATTAAAAAATTCTTCAGATGATTTTATTAGAGTTAACAATTCATCACGACTGCGCACTTGGTCGTAGCCGAAATGATGATTGCACAAATTATATTGAGCAGAGCTAATTTCTGTATTGTAAGTTTCAAAGTATTGTAAAAATTGTAGTGTGTTTTTTCTACATTCAACTGCTTTTTTTGCCTCATTTATAGGATCTGGATGTTCACTAAAGTCTGAGTAGTCTTCTTGTTTTTTTAAAGTAAAGGGCTTTTGCATGTATATGGAGTAGGCAATATTAGTACCATAAGAAATACCAAAGGTGTGGTCTGTCACTGAAAGTAGAGCTTTTAAGCGCGGTAAAAAAAATGGGTCAAACATGTGACCAGCTGTTACACATTCATACCCTGAGCTAGTATAAGCAGCATGCAGGCCATCTAAATAGTCTTTCCAGTAAACAGAAATTCTAATAGTATCAAAATCTTTTTTTATTGTATTCAAGTAATCTAAAGATTCTTCAAGGGAGAAAGATGTTTGTACAAGATGTGAGGAGTGGGCAGGAAAGAAAAGTGCGTTTCGTCCAAGGCGTTTTTTTTCAGCAGCAATTTGCTCTTCAGTATATGCATTTTGTGCATAATGAATAATAGGCCCAATGGAGTGCATGGGTTTTCTACAAACTTTCTTATAAATTTTTTCATGTGAAGGTGCCCAAGTGAATAACATGGGAAGGGTGTCATAATCCTTAATCCAAATAGATAGTTGGGGGTCAACATTAGAATTGTTTCGATGAGGGATGTCAAAATTTTTTGCGTGAGGGCTTGATAAAGAGGCATTTGAAATATGTGAATAGTGAGCTTTTAAGTGATAATTAATGGGTAAGCCAACATAATTTTTTAACGCCATATCTATGCCATAAAAGGCATTATTGGAGACATACTCGTGAGGTTGGAAGGAATCCCAAGAGATATCTTTACAAAGAGTATCCAAATCTGTAAAAGGTACAAAAAATCTATTTTGAATTTCATCTAGATATGATAATGTCATATTTTTCCCTTACCGTTGATACTCAAGATTATATTCAAATTGCCTAATTGTCCACAATTAAAATAAAAATTTAAGATTCCTGCACAATCTATTGTGCTGAGTTTTTTGGAGCGTTGACGATAGTCAATACGACCAAAAATCAAGAATAGGCGGAACCTTGCTTCGCTGTTAAGCGATTGATTTTTTATGTTTTTTGTCCTGCACAGCTAAATTTTCTAGCATATGCGAATTGACTGCAAAAGCACAAAAATAAAGTTGAAAAATAATTGTGCAGGACTCTTAATTTAGTTTAATTTAATGATGTTAGTGCATTCAAATGCATAATAGTAAGCAATTTTGCAAGTGTAATATGATGAATTAGGCTAATGGTTTTATAGTTCTGTGGCTCTAAAATCCTGCCAATCTTTACAAACAGCTTGATAACCAGCATTAGCAAGGGCTTTTACCATTTCATCAACACTACGATGATCAGCAATTTCAAATTGGCCAACCTCGCTACCCTCAGTGGCGCGCCCGCCAACTGCTGTGGAAACTCCAGCCGAAACTCTAGTGACACCAAGGTCAATAATGTGATTGCGAATAAAGGCAGATTCACGACTTGAAACTGTTATGCCAGCCCTTGGCAAAAAGCATCGGAGCGCTGTTATGTATTGAACAAATCTTCGGTCGTCCAAGGCGTGCGGCACTTCAAAATTACCTTCATGCGGACAAAGGCGAGGTACAGACACATTGACTTCAACTCCAGCATTTTGCCTTTGTAACCACCAAGCATGTAAAGCGGTGCAAAAGCCGTCATGCTCAAGTTTATCAAGACCCAGCAGTGCACCTACATTTACGCTATACATACCCCCAAGCACCGCTCTATTTGGAGCATTAAGCCTATAAGTATAGTCACGTTTTGGTCCCTTGGGGTGCAACCAATCATACAATTCAGGATTATATGTTTCTTGAAAAAGCGTCATACTATCAACGCCATTATTTACCAGCATGGCATATTCATCAACACTCATGGCGTAGACCTCAACACCCACCGAGGCAAAAAGAGGCTTAATACGTTTGGCAACGCTGGCAATATATTCAGGCGAAGCTTTGGCCCTTGCATCACCAGTTAAAAGCAAAATATGCCCAAGGCCAGTTTGGGCAATGGCCTTAGCTTCTGCATGAGCTTCATCAAGGTTTAAGTGAGTTCTTGGTTGACTATTTTTTGCGTTAAATCCGCAATAGCGGCATTGATTTGTGCAGTAATCAGAAAGATATAATGGCGTAAATAAATGCACAGCTCTGCCAAAATGGCGCAGTGTTTCAGCTTTGGCTCGCCTTGCCATACTCTCAAGGTGGGGTAAGGCTTTAGGGCTTAATAAAACTAAAAAATCTTCGAGGTTTAGATAGTCTTTGGACAGGGTAGATAATACCTTGGACTCGGTGCAATTTTGTATGATATTTTCACGCCGTTCACGACTCCATAGGTCAAGATGTTCAGAAAATTCTTGCATTATGAATCCAAAAAGCCAGTCAATGGAGATGATGCAACGGCTTGCCCTTGAACTTCTGCTCCAAGGCCAGCCACATAGGCTGCCCTTCCTGCTCGCACTGCATCACAAAAAGCCTTAGCCATGGCAATGGGGTCAGCGGCGGAAGCTATGGCAGTATTAACAAGACAAGCCGCGGCACCCATTTCCATAGCTTCACAGGCTTGTGAGGGTTTGCCAATGCCAGCATCAACCACAATGGGTAGGTCAATTTCATCAATCAAAATTCTTATCATTTCTTTGGTGCGCAAACCTCGGTTTGTGCCAATGGGCGCGCCAAGTGGCATAACAGCTGCTGCCCCTGCATCCACAAGGGAGCGAGCTACATAGAGGTCTGGGTTCATATATGGCAGTACAATAAAATCATCTTTGGCAAGAATTTCGGTAGCTTTTGCGGTTTCATAACCATCTGGTAAAAGATAACGGGTGTCGGAGATTACTTCAATTTTAATCCAATTGCCACATCCTGCTGCACGCGCCAAGCGCGCAAGGCGAACGGCCTCATCTGCGTTGCGTGCGCCAGAGGTATTTGGTAATAATTTCATATGTTTAGGTATGTGTGACATGACGCCTTGCTCACCTTTTTGTACACGGCGCAAAGCAACTGTAATTACGTTGGATTGTGAAGCTTTTGCAACATCTGGTATTAGGCTGTCAGCACCGTACTTGCCAGTGCCAATAAAAAGACGGCTTGAAAGAGTTTCACCCCCTATGCTAAAACCATGAAAATCCATTAGCCACCCCCTACAAAATGTAATAATTCCAATGTGTCATCTTGCTTAAGTATGGTTGTTTCAAAATCCTCGCAAGGCAAAATTTTAGCATTAAGCTCAGCCACAACAACCCTTGGGTCAAGCTTTTCAAGCTCGAGTAATCTTGAAATTGTTGTACCTTGGCTAAGATTTATATTTTCACCATTTAACTTAATTTGCATTGTATCATTCATTTTGATTACCACCACTTGTGTAATTTGGAAAAATACCTTGCTTTACATACAAATGCAAGCCTCAAAGCTTAGGAAAAAATATTGACAATTTGCATTCAGAGGTCCAAAGTGCATAAGCAAACTTTTTTGGCGGACTTTATATGATGACTATTGGCGTAATTGCTGGGCTTGGCACGGCATTTTCTTGGGCTTGCTCAAGCATCATTCATGCTAACATTTCTCGCACCCTTGGTGCGCATTCGTTTATGATGCTACGCCAACCGCTGGCATCGGCTATCTTGCTTGCTCTTTGCATTATATTTGGCCAATTACAATACATTGATTTCTATATAATTTTTCTAGCTGCTTTGTCAGGAATTGTTGGAATAATGGGCACAGATTGGTGCGTGTATGAGAGTATCCCTCGCATTGGTATTCGGTCAGCCCTTATTTGCAACTCCCTCTCCACTTGCGTAACTGCATTACTAGGCGTTTTGTTTTTAGAAGAATATCTTGGTTTTCAAGGTGTTGCAGGTATACTAATAGCAACTGGCGGTGTTATTATGGTAACATTGGCTGAACGGCGACATGGTCCAGTGGGCGCAAAAACTGCCTCACCAAGGCAACGCATCATAGGAATTGCTCTTGCCTTAACCTCCGCTTGTACCTTAGGTCTTGCTTTTATGTGGGGTAAGGAAGTTTTAAATTATGGTATGACTGCGCTATATTTCACTTTTTGGCGTAATTTAGCAGCATCAGTTGCCCTTTGGATTGTGGCAATTCGTTTACACAGAGTAAGAAGCACTTGGCAAAATTTTAGGCATCATCCAGAGCTTATAAAGCTTTTTTTCTTGGGCTGTTTTTTTGGTTCGGTGGGTGGTATATGGCTATCCAATGTGGCCTTGCAAAATTGCCCAGCCGCAGTTGCCGCAACGCTTATAGGTTTGCAGCCAGTGGCCCTTTTATTTGTGAGCGGCATTGCCGAGCGACGCATGCCTTCGCTGGGTAGTATTATAGGGTCTTGTATTGCTTGCCTTGGGGCGGCTATTCTTTTGTTGCGCTAAGTTAATAGTCAAAATTTCTTATTAGTGGAAAATTGTTCGCATTCCAGCCTGTTATGCCATCCTTCATGTGGTACATGTTCGTAAAACCAAGGTTTTGCATAATTCTAAAAGCTTCAGCACTGCTGCGACCAATATTACAATACAGAACATATGGTGTATGTGGGTTGAGTTTCTTAATGGTTTCTTCAAAATTTGCAGACATAAGGTCAATGGAAATGGCACCAGGAATATGGCCTTCATTGTATTGGCGTTCTTCTCGCGTATCAATAAAAATCATATTTGGTAATGGATTAGTAAGATATTGAATTGCTTCTTTGCTTGTTATATCAATGTTTTCAGCATTAGATTGCGTGTAAATAAAAAAACATAAAGTTACACAAAGTAAAAAAAATATTGTATTCTTCATGCTTTTACTCATCTATTTGTAGGTGAATACTACTTTGGAGGTCCGTATCTTAAAGGAAATTCATTAGTATTCCAAGCTGTTATACCATCTTTCATATGAATGATTCGAGTGAAACCCATTTTTTCCATAGTTTTAATGGATTTATGTGTTCTATTGCCAGTGCGGCAATATAATAAGTAAGGAACATTAGGGTCAAGTGAGGCTAATTTATCATCAAAATTTGGGTCATAAAAATCAATAAGAATGGCCCCAGGTAGATGCCCAACGGTATATTCTTGTTTTGTTCTCACATCCAAAACTACCATGTTTGGTAAAGGATTTTCAATGTATTTGATGGCTTCGGTGCTGAGAATATGTACAGTTTTAGCAAAAGCAGCTGTGCTAAAACAGAGGGCTAAAACGACATATAAAAAAGCAAAAAAATGTTTTTTCATAAGACCTCCACAATGGGAGTATAGTACATATTAATTTTAAGGTCTACTAATTATGTGCGTTTAAGAAAACAAAAAACCATTTTCAAGCCGTGCATTACGATTAATGGATGCCACATGGTCATCAAGGTGATGTGACACTAGTATTACACAAACATCTCCTGCTAAATTTTCAATATTGTTCATGCATTGGTGGCGTGATGTTTTGTCTAAACCAGAAAAAGGTTCGTCAAGCAATAAAACTTCTGGATTTGAAATAAATGCTCTGGCAATAAATAAACGTCGTAATTGCCCTGTGGAAAGGGTGCGAATACGTCTTTTTTCGAGCAAGCTAAGACCAAAATTTTTTAGTAGTGCTAGAGCATTTTCAATTTGCACTGAGTCATAATCTTTATAAGTGCCCATGACATTATCAATGCCAGAAAGTATTAGCTCAAGCGCTGTTAAATTATAGCCATAACAAGCCTGCTCATGGTCAGATACAAGATGCATGGCATGGCGAATATGTTCAAGCTTAGTGGTATTTTGCTCATGAGGATATAACTTTGAAAAATGCCTTTTAATGCTTCCGCCAACAGCAGGGTGTTCATCGCCAGCCAAAAGTCGCAAAAAGGTTGACTTTCCAGCACCATTACTGCCTTCTATACACCAATTTTCATTCTTATGTAGCTCCCAGCTTATACGGTGGAGCACTGCGACTCGTTGCACAAAAACCGTTGCATTTTTTAGTGCAATGATGGGCTGAGTAGTATTTTGTAATATTTTTTTTGGGTTTTGCACTATTGTGCTTTGTGCAACAGTTTTTATTGTTGTTGGTGCTGAGTGTAACTGTCCGTTATATAAATAAAGTTTTTTGTTAACCCAAGGTACAAGGCTTTGAGTGCGATGTGTGCTGATGACCAAACTGGTGTTTGAAGAAATTTGTTTTAATATTTCGAATAAATGCTGACGAGTGCTAGAGTCTAATCCATCTAAATACTCATCAAGTAGCAAGACTTTCGGTTCTTGTAATATGGCTTGACCAAGTAGTAGCAAGCGCAATTGCCCTTGTGATAGAGCATGGGCCTGCATACGCAAAAGGGCTTCACAATTTAATTGCTTAGCCATATGGTAAGCTTTTTGATGCTGCTCAATTTCGCTTAAGTTTTGATGACTTTTGCTAAAGGAAGTTAGTAAAATATCTAAGCCAGTTAGGATAAAATTATAACGTGTATATTGTTCTTGCTTGCTTGCACTAACAAGGGCAGTCATGCGCCTTGCCATGATGGGAGAGTTTTCTGCCACTCCATTATAAAGCCATGCAATGCTACCAAAATTATTATCAATCCAAGTTTCGCCAGCAAGAACGCGCAAAAAAGTGGACTTTCCTGCGCCATTTTCACCCAAAATGGCAATATGTTCACCTTTTTTAAGTGTAAAGTTGATATTTTTTAGTACTTGAAAGTGCTGTCCATGGCTGTGCAGGGTAACACTTGCATTTTTAACACTAATGAGGCGTAAGCTCATAACTAAAATTCTCGTGTAAACATTTGTCCTTGGCAAAACCAGACACTATGCTCATAGTCATACTTACGCGCATAAAGTGCAAGCTTGTCAAAATCTGCTCCAACGTCGTTTACATTGTGTGCATCTGAGCCAAAACTTATGGGCAGCTTAAGCTCTTTAGCCATTTGCATTATTTCAGGACAAGGGTAAATTTCTTTGCAGACTTTACGAAGTCCAGCAGAAGAAACTTCTAAAGACATATGAGCTTCTTTAATTTTTGTAAGCGTATCACCTACAATGTTTTGGGCTTTAGCTGTTTTAATCCAAGGTCCAAAATACTCAATGGAAAATATTTTAATTAAATCAAGGTGAGCAGCTATGTTAAAAAGTCCGCTGCTCGCCATTTTGCCAACAGTTTTAAAATAATTGGCATAGTGTATATGGCAATTATCTTGATTGAGCTTTTTCCAATCCATGGGGTCATCGTCATAACCCCAAGTTTTTAAGAAATGCACACTGCCAATAACATAATCAAAATCATATGATCCAAGAGCTTTTTTAATAAAATCAACCTCTTTTTCCATCCAGTCCATTTCAATGCCAAGTAAAATTTGTTCAGGGTATAATTGTTTTAAGCTTAAAACTTCTGCCACATACTTGGGAAAGAACTTAGTCAGCTTTTCCCTATACTCATTGGTGTATGTGTAGTTATTGGGTCTTGGCGAGTGCTCTGTAAAACCAAAAAGGCTAATACCCTTGTCCTGCGCAGATTTCCACATGGCTTCAACAGAGTCTTTACCATGTGAATAAAGGGTGTGGTTATGCAAGTCAGCTGTAATCATATAGTCCTCGTTTTATGTTATGTGTAAACTATAACAATCATAAAATAGTTCGTAAAGCTCTAGGTGAGAATATAATTCAAGAGTTCTGCACAATAAATTGTACTGAGTCTTTTGTCCTGCACAGCTTAATTTTCTAGCACATGCAAATTTACTGCAAAAGCACAAAAATAAAGTAAAAAAAATTTTGCAGGACTCTGAATTCTTGATATTAATTTTGTACTATTTACTATTTGTTAAATAAATACTAATATCATTTTGGAAACAATTAAAATTTACATAGGAGATGCATATGCGATGTTTTTTTGATCAGTTCAAACTACTTTGGAAGTTTTTTGGGTTTTTCCAAACACCTTTTATAAGAATATGGCATGTGCTTGCAATAGTTTTTGTTTGGGCACAATTAATTAAAATTGTGCGTGAACCATTTATTGATTCATGGCATATAGAGCTAGGCCTTTTGCTTGTGCCCTTTGTCTGTATTTTTTTAATTGTGAGTTTAAAACGACGTGGTTTTAAATACTTTTTCCCGTATCTTTGGGCAGATACAGTGCAATTAAGAAAAGATATTGAAAAGGTAAGCCAAGGTAATATACCAGCACCACGTCCTGGTGGTTTGCCAGGTGTTATACAAGGATTTGGCTTTGTATCTTTCTTTTTAACTGTTGCTTTTGGATTTATTTGGTATTTGCTTTGGGAAAGTGACCCTAAATTATCTGTTGATTTTTTGGACTATCATCGCTACGCGGCTTATGCTCTTGCTATTTATGCAATTGGCCATGGGTTTATGGCATTATGTCACTTTAATGTTTGGAAGAAAAGCCAAGCAGCCAAGAAGAAATAAATTTCATACAATGTGTATTATTAAAAATTTCCTCTTTACTTTGCTCCCTGTTAGGTGGACAGAGTAAATAGTCGGCACTGAAAAAGCACATAACACAACGAAAACAAAACATTTTTAAC
>CAYJOP010000034.1:0-20261 GCA_964371835.1 uncultured Desulfovibrionaceae bacterium | reverse complement strand
TTTTTTGCAATCATTATACTCTATGTTTGTAATGTTTTATCAATTAAAATATTTATATGTTGTTTGTAATTGTGGCATTTTTAAACTTTTTTTGCTAACCTAGCGCGCATGCAATTGCTATTTTAACTTGAGGGTAATACATATGTTAGCAATAATTGACTATGATGCTGGCAATCAAACCAGTGTTCAAAGAGCGCTTAGCCATCTTGGTATTGAAAGTGTCATTACATCTGACACAAAGCTTTTACAAGATGCTGAGGGCATTATATTTCCAGGTGTTGGTGCAGCTGGGCAAGCCATGCAACATTTAGCAAAAATTGGCATGGATAAGTCGCTTAAAAATTTAATTGAACAAAAAAAACCCCTGCTTGGTATTTGCCTTGGTTGCCAAATTTTACTTGAGCAAAGCGAAGAAAATTTCACTAAAACATTAGGCCTTATGGCTGGTGAATGTGTGCAATTTTCAAAAGATCTTTGTGAGGAAGATGGCGCTTTGGTGCGCATTCCACACATGGGCTGGAATAGCTTAAAGCACAAAGAAAAATGTTTGTTGTTTAAGGGTGTTCCTGAAGAAGCTGAGTTTTACTTTGTGCATAGTTATTTTGTGCGCCCAGAGCCAAGTTTGGTTATTGCAACAACATATTATGGGCAAGAGTTTTGCAGCGTGTATGGGCGTGATGGTCTCTGGGCCATTCAGTTTCACTTGGAAAAAAGCGGCACCCCAGGCTTAAAAATCTTGCAAAATTTTTATGACTATTGTCGTGCCAATAAGGGGGTAGCATGTTAAGCAAGCGTATTATCCCATGCCTTGATGTGCGTGATGGCAAGCTTACCAAGGGTGTAAAATTTAAGGGAAATGTTGACATTGGCGACCCTGTGGAAACTGCTCGCAAATACTATGAGCAAGGTGCTGATGAAATAGTGTTTTATGATATTACAGCCTCACATGAAAAACGCGGTATTTTTTTGGAAGTGGTAAAAAAAGTTGCCGAGCAAATTTTCATACCCTTTTCAGTGGGGGGTGGCATTTCCACCGTTGAGGATATGCGCGCAGTTCTATTGGCTGGTGCTGAAAAAATTTCTATAAATTCCGCGGCAGTCACAAATCCTGACCTCATAAGCCAAGGGGCTGCGGCTTTTGGGTCTCAAGCCATAGTTGTGGGCATGGATGTTAAGCAAGTTGAGAAAACGCTTGAAATTCCATCTGGTTATGAAATAGTAATACATGGTGGACGTAAACATATGGGAATTGATGCCATTAATTGGGCCATACAATGTGCTGAATTAGGAGCTGGTGAACTTTGCGTAAACTCCATTGATGCAGATGGTACTGGCGATGGTTATGAGCTTAATCTTACACGCATAATTTCTGAATCTGTGCGCATACCTGTGATAGCCTCTGGTGGTGCTGGAAGTCCTGACCATATGTTTGAGGCAGTAACCGCTGGCGGTGCATCTGCGGCTCTCATTGCCTCCATTGTGCATTATGGTCAATATACCATTCAAGAGTGCAAGGAGCACATGAGTAAGCGCGGAGCAAAAACACGCTTAACTTGGTAGGCATGAATGTGGCATAAGCTCTTACAATATCTACAAAAAATGCCACGAATAAGTATTGCGTTTTCTGGTGGTTTGGATAGTAGGTTCTTGGCCTATGCCGCAAAAAAGGCTAATTGCCAAGTTTTGCTTTTACATGCCAGCGGTGTGCATATTCAAACACAAGAAAGTTTCTATGCCCAAACTTGGGCCAAGGAAAATGGCATAGACATAAAAAATATTAGTATGGATGTTTTATCATTGGATGCTGTGAAAAATAATAGCAAACAGCGCTGTTATTATTGCAAAAAACATTTATTTGATGTGTTTAAGCCTTTGGCGGCTGGTACACTTTGTGATGGCACCAATGCAGACGACATGAAAAATCATCGACCAGGACTTAAAGCCTTGAGCGAGCATAACATTCTTTCGCCCTTGGCTGCTTGTGGTTTGAGTAAGCAAAATATTCGTGAGTTAGCTGCAAAATTTGGCCTTGATAACGCGGAGCAAAAAGCAAGGCCTTGCCTCTTAACCCGTTTGGATTATAATTATGCAGTAACATCTGCTACACTTGAGCGTATTGCAGCCGCAGAGTTTGAACTTGAGCAAGCTGGACTTAGTGACTTTCGTTTGCGTCTTTGTAATGAGCCGATTTTACAAAGTGTTGAACATGACTTGCCAGTTAAAATAATAAGTGAAATTTTAGAAAAGCATGGCTTTTTTGATGTTAAAATTTATGTGTCAGAAAATATAAGCGGATTTTATGATTTGCCAAAATAATGTGAGGAAATATGATTTATAAAGCAACACAAATTAAAGACCAACGTTTTGATGCTGCTCGTGGTGGGCAAGGTTTTTTGACGACTAGAGCCTTAATTAGCGGTGATGAATTTTGTGGCAAGGGGCGCATGTTTAATTATTGCGTACTAGAACCAGGCTCATCTGTTGGTAATCATGGACATGAGGGCGAGATCGAAGTTTACTATATCTTAAAAGGTGAAGGCACATATAATGATAATGGTGAGGATGTAAGCGTGTGCGCAGGTGATGTTACTTATTGTGATGATGGGCAAGTGCATGGCATTGTGAATTCAGGAAAGGAAGATCTTGAATTCATGGCATTAATACTTTTTACAAAATAAAAAAAGCCTGAAAGTATATGAAAATACGCTTTCAGGCTTTTTATTTATCATTAAAATTGAAATAGAAAGGCAGGGCTTGGGTTGGGATTTAAAATCTTGCCTAAATCAAGCCCTAAGACTGCGCCACTAAGCTCTTTCCAAAATTCATCTGGGTCAGGCCTTTCATATAAATCTAACGAAGGGTCAACCTTGGTTTGTTTATATAAGATTGCAAGAGCAGCATCTTGTCCTCCAAGCTCGTCTACAAGTCCAAGCTCCTTGGCTTCTCGTCCTGTAAAAATTCGTCCGTCAGCTATGGGTAGCACTTGCTCAGCTGGCATTTTACGCCCCTCTGCCACCAAGAGCACAAATTGATTGTGCATGTCTTCAAGCACACCCTCAAGATATAATTTTTCTTGCTCAGTCATGGACCTTGTGGGGTCGCCTGCGTCCTTAAACTCGCCTGTTTTTAGGGTGAGTTGGTCGATACCAATTTTATCCATAATAACTTGCAGTTGAGGAATATCCATGCGTACACCGATGGACCCTGTAACAGTGCTTGGATTTGCAACAATATGTTCAGCTGCCATAGCCACCATAAGGCCACCAGAGGCAGCAGTTGAACCCATGGATGCAATCATTGGTTTGTGTTTGGCAAGCTCTCGCAAGGCTGTGTAAATTTCTTGCGATGCAGCAGCACCGCCACCTCCTGAGTTAATACGCAATAGAACACCGCGCACACTATCATCTGTGGCAAGTTTTCTAATCCACTCAAGCGTTGGTTTAGTTTCCATAATTAGGCCTTCAATGCGTACTACAGCAATGCAATCACCACCCACGTTGGAACTGCCACTTTCAGGTATAAAGCTTGCAAAAATTAAAAGTACAAGTAAAACCAAACCACAACCAAATACTACAGGATGCCTTTTGTAAAATGGTTTTGGTGTTAGTGCGTTAATTAGTTTTTCTAATAGTTTTTCAGAAACACTAACATGAGCAGTTTTTTCTTTTTCCTGCTCAGCTTTTTTTACATTGGAAAGGGACTCAAAGGAAAAGTCATCATTATTTTGCATAATTTTTTTTTGGTTAAAGGTTAAAAAGAATGAACTTATACTATGTTAATTTTTGAAAACGCACAATAGTGAGTTTGGGGTAGTAAAAAAGGAAGGTGGCCTTCGTTGAGAGTGCTGGTAATAAAGGCGTAAATTCCACGAAGTGGTGTTTACCATAAAAAAAGGAAGGCTTACGCCTTCCCTTTTTTTTAATCTGTATAAAAGTAAGCTTATGCTTCTTCTTTTTCGTCTTGTTCGCCAGCTTCAGCCATTTTTTGCTGTAAGATGTCGCCAAGGCTTTGGCCTGTCTCAGCAGGACCAGAGCGGAATTCTTTTGGTTTTTTGCGCTCTTCTTCGTCTTTAATTTGTTTAATAGACAAACCAAGGCGGCGTTCTTCTGCACTAACGTGAATAACCTTGGCTTCAATATCTTGCCCTTCTTTATAAACTTCAGCAGGGCTCTTGACTTTTTTGTTTGAAAGTTCAGACACATGCACTAAACCTTCGATGCCTTCTTCCACTTCAACAAAAAGACCAAAGTCAGTAATATTAGTTACAACACCTTTAACGGTGCAACCAACTGGGTAGGTGTTTGGCACATGTCCCCAAGGGTCTTCAACCAATTGTTTGATACCAAGGGTGAATTTTTCGCTCTCTTGGTCAACGGTAAGAACCTTAGCTTGAACGATGTCTCCGCTCTTGAACATTTCGTTAGGATGGCGAATTTTCTTTGTCCAAGAAATATCAGATACATGGATTAGGCCGTCAATGCCATCTTCGATGCCAATAAACATGCCAAATTCAGTGATGTTTTTAATTGTGCCTTCAAGGATTGTACCTTCAGGATATTTTTCAGCCACAAGTTCCCATGGGTTTGGCTTAACTTGCTTCATGCCAAGTGAAATGCGTTTTTTGTCGCCATCAACGCCAAGGATGATAACTTCAACCTCGTCACCAACGCGTACCATTTGTGAAGGATGACGCAATTTGCGAGTCCAAGACATTTCAGAAATGTGCACAAGGCCTTCAACGCCAGTTTCAAGTTCAACAAATGCACCATAATCTACAAGGTTAGTAACCTTGCCTTGATATTTTGCACCTTCTGGGAAACGGGTTGTGATGTCTTGCCATGGGTCTGGCACAAGTTGTTTCATGCCGAGAGAAACTTTATTTTGATCTTTGTCAAAAGATAAAACTTTAAGCTCAAGCTCTTGTCCTACGCTAATAACTTCTTTTGGATGACGGATGCGTCTCCAAGACATGTCAGTAATATGCAAAAGACCATCTAAACCGCCAAGGTCAACAAAAACACCATATTCGGTGATGTTTTTGGCCTTACCGATAACCATTTGCCCTTCTTCAAGGGTTCCTAGTAAATCTTGACGTTTAGAATCGCGTTCTTCCTCAAGAAGTACACGACGGGAAACAATGACATTGCTACGTCTGCGGTTAATTTTAAGCACACGGAATTCAAATTCTTGGTTAACCAATGCGTCCATATCTGGCACAGGTCTTAAATCCACATGTGAACCGGGCAAGAAAGCCTCAACGCCACCGATGTCAACGGTGTAACCACCCTTGATGCGGCGCATAATATGCCCTTTGATAACACTACTTTTGTCTTGCACATCTTCAAGTTGATCAAAAACTTGCATTCTTTTGGCTTTCTCAAAGGAAAGTGTAATGGTGCCTTCATTTTCATTCTTACGCACCACAAAAACGTCAACTCTATCACCCACTGCAACAACAACGCCACCTGAGGCATCACGAAACTCATGTGCTGGGATTTGACCTTCAGATTTGAAGTTTACATCCACTAATACATGGTCTTCGCCAATGCGTACGATTTCGCCCTTTACAATGGAGCCTTCCTCCAAATCGCCAAAATCAGTGCTAAGATAATTCTCAAGAGCACTTTCAAAACTTACGTCTGCTTCATGTCCGGTTTCTTGGTTTGCCATATTTCCATAGCCTCCACAATAATTTCCCCGAGGGGGTCTGTGGTTATTATCAGAGTATGCGCAAGAAGACAAGCAAAAACGCACCATTTTCTAAGGTAAAAATGATGCGTTTTTACTTGAGCTATCTATATAATTTTATTTGTCTTCGTTCTTGTGTTCGCCTTTGTCTTCACTTTTTTCACTTTTGTCTTCGTTTTTTTCGTTTTTACGAACACTCTTTAAGGCTTTGTCCATATTTTCAGACAGAGTTTTTGACATATCCTCAGCTTTTTCTTTTGCGGTACTCATTTTTTTACCAGCAACGTCTTTGGCTTCAATTAGCATCTTTTCGCCTTTCTCACGGGCTTCATTAAGCATTTCTTCAGCTTTTTTCTTAGCTTCTGCCATAAGCTTTTCGCCTTTTTCGCGAGCCTCACTTAGCATTGATTCAGCTTGCATGCGCATTTGAGCAGACTTTTCCTTGGCTTTTTGAGCTTCGATGGCTTCATCAACAAAATCATCTTCTTTTTCAAGGGGTTTATCAAATTCACCAGATTCTTTAAGTTTGCGAATTTCTTCATCACGCAATGCACGGCGTAGCACTTTGCCCACCAATGTTTTTGGTAATTCTTCACTAAATTCAATATATTTTGGAATTTTATAGTTGGCAAGCTTTTCACGGCAGTGGCTTGTAACTTCTGCAACGGTGAGTTCCTCTCCAGCCTTAACTACAATAAAGGCCTTCAACACTTCACCACGAGTGCGATGCGGTATGCCAACAACCACTGCTTCTGCAACCTTGGGGTGCTCATATAGCACCTCATCAATTTCACGAGGATAAACATTGTAGCCGCCAACAATGACCATGTCTTTTTTGCGGTCAGCCACATAAAGATAGCCGTCAGAATCAAGGTAACCAATGTCGCCTGTATGTAGCCAGCCATCACGAATGGTCATGGCGGTTTCTTCCTCATTATTCCAGTATCCAAGCATAACTTGCGGCCCACTAACTATGATTTCACCAAGTTCGCCATTTGGCATGTCGTTGGTGCCTTCCTCCATATCCACAATGCGCACTTGTGTACCCGGCAAGGGAACGCCCACAGAACCTTCTTTTTGCATACCGTAGATGGGGTTTGCAGTGATGCAAGGTGAGCATTCCGTAAGTCCTAAGCCTTCTGTAATATTGGCCTTTGTCAATTTTTGGAAGCGTGACATAGCCTCCACTGGGAAGGGTGCTGAACCTGATATGCAAAGCTCAATACAACTTAAATCATACTTAGGTAAATCTTTTTGGTGCATAAGTGACATATAAACTGAGGGTACGCCCACAAAAAAGTTTGGCTTATACTTATCAATAGTGCGCAAAAGGTCGCCTGGTGTGTAGCGGGGCACTGGTATGGACGCCGCAGCATACAGAGCTGGCAAAGCAATATTGCCCATAAGGCCAAATATATGAAAAAATGGAAGTATTGATAAAAACGTATACCGCTTATCCTTTGGTGCATCAATAATATATTCAATTATTTGTATCTGTGTGGATACATTCCAATGTGTTAACATGGCAGCTTTAGCAACCCCAGTTGTGCCCCCTGTATATTGCAAAAATGCTATGCTTTGTTTTGGGTCTTGTATGTGTGCACTAAAACGCTCTTTAGTTTTTACAAAGTCAGCCCATGGCACAATGCTTTTGCCGTCATATGGAATTTGTGGCAGATTACCTTCGCGCTTTGCTTTCCATGGTTGTAAAACATTTAAGGGGAAGGCTAGGCCATCGGCAACGCGAGTTATAATGCTTAAGCGCAGGTTAAGTTTATCATAAAGGCCTTCAATTTTTGGCCATAATAAATCAATAGTAATTAATACATTGGCTTGAGCGTCTTGAAAGTGATGGGTCAGCTCCTTCTCCATGTACAGTGGATTAGTCATAACCGCCACAGCGCCAGCTTTTAAGACACCCCAAACGGCAATAATTGTTTGGGGAATGTTTGGTAGCATAATGGCAACGCGATCGCCATCTTGAACTCCTCGCAAACGAAGAGCTGCGGCAAAGGCTTCTGCTTGATCTTTAAGCTGCGAGTAATTTATGGAATAATTTTGAAAAATTATTGCTTTCTCACGAGGATATTTGGCGGCAGCTTCATCCAAATAGGTTTGCAGGGCTTGCTCGGTAAAAGTAATTTTAGGTTCATTTTTACCCTCAAAGTGTCGCCACCAAGGGGTTTTGCCGTCTTTGGTTTTAGAATGATTTGTCATAATAATCCTTAAATTAAAATGAAATAAACAACCATGGTACTATACAATAAAAATTAACATTAGGCTAGTGCTGTTAAGTCGTAATTTGCACTTTCCACAATGTCAGCATTTACAAAATTTGCAGGGTGAACACCTTCGCCACTAATGTAAGTTATTCCATCGACTTCAGGTGCTTGAAACCAAGCCCTGCCCACATGTAGGCCTGGCCACTCATCATGAACATTATCAACTAAGATAGGTAAGGATTTTCCAACGTATTGTTCTAATATTTCAGAACTTATCTCTGCTTGTATCTGCATAAGCTCATTTTTTCGAAGTATTTTGACATCTTCCTCCACTTGGTCTGGCATAAGAGCTGCCCTTGTGCCGTCTTCTGCTGCATATGAAAATATACCAAGATGTTGGAAACGAGTTTCTATTATAAAATCACGCAAGAAATTAAAATGCTCATCTTGCTCAGAAGGAAAACCCACAATAAAACTTGTTCTAATTGCCGCATGGGGAATATACTTTCTTACCAAATCAATGGTGTGACGTGGATCTCTTGCAAAAGGACGTCCCATGCTTTGTAAAATTTGCGGGTGTGCATGCTGTAAGGGTATGTCAAAATAGGGCAAAAGCTTTTCTTGATTGTCTTGCATAAGTTCTAGCAAGTTGGTTGTAATACCAGCAGGATAAAGATACATAAGTCTTAACCACTCAAGCCCTTTTAAGGGTAGTAGTTGCTCCAAAAGCTTGCATAGTCCATTTTTTTGGCCAAAATCTTCCCCCCAAGCACTTACGTCTTGAGCCACAAGCACAAGTTCTTTTACGCCATTATTTAAAAGTCCCTGTGCTTCATGCACTAAATTTTCTGCTGCGGTGCTACGGTGCTTTCCGCGTATGGAGGGTATAGTGCAAAAAGAACAGCTATGTCTACAGCCATCACTAATTTTTAGCCAAGCAGATGCAGAATTTTTTTGCATGAGCCTTGCGCCAAGACTTAAGTTATTTTCATTAAAATTTAAAAGCTTTGCCATATGCACAGGCCAATGAGCAAGTTTATCATTGGACAGCCATAAGTCCACTTCTGGCAACTCTTTTTTAAGCTCGTTTTCCCCATAGCGACCTACCAAACAGCCAGCAACCGCAAGATAGGGTTGGCGTTTTAGCCTGTTCATGTGGGAAATACATTCTAAAATTGTACGCACCGATTCTTGCACAGCAGGCCCAATGAAGCCACAGGTGTTGATAAAAACCATGTGGGCATGGCCAAGGTGTGAAACTATTTTAAGTTTTTGACCAAGTGCTCCCAAGGCATGTTCTGTATCAACACGATTTTTTGGACAACCAAGGCTTATGGGGTATACATTAATATGTGTCATCTGCCTCGTTTTAGGCAGTAATATTTCATGGTGTCAATAAGAATAATACAATTTGTAAGTATTTTTATGGTTGGCAGTGTATTTCTGGTTTAATTATCCTTGCTTGACGAAATATGTTTTTTAATTCAAAAACATATTATAAAGTTGAAAGTTTGTGTGGCATTTAAATATAATCACGAGGTTAAAATGTATCGTTATTTTATATGTTTACTGGTAAGCTTGTTGGTATTTTTAAATTTATTTGAGGCTAATGCTAGTAGTGCGCAACAAATGAATAGCCATGCGGCAAACTCTGTGCCATTTACCATGCCGCAAGGGGCAACTGATTCACCATATACAGGGCCAGCTGATGAAACAGGTGTCAGTGTAAATCCTATTAAGCCAAACACAACAACGAATTCTAACCCCAAACCAAGCCCTAAACAAGAAGCTATGGATGCTTATAATAAGGGAAAATTTGCCAGAGCACATACACTTTGGCTGGCATTAGCCAAGGGTGGAGACGGTGAATCGATGAATAATTTAGGTATGTTGTATGATACAGGCAAGGGTGTTCCCTTGGATAGCAAGGAAGCTCTAATGTGGTTTCGTAAATCAGCTGAAGTAGGCCATGCAGGCGGCATGAGTAACTTGGGCCGTATGCTCGAGCAAGGGCGAGGTACATCTCGTCATGTGGATACGGCAGCGGCATGGTTTAGAAAGGCCGCCGACCTTGGTCAAGTGGATGCTCAATACAACTTGGGTGTTCTTTATGAACGCGGTGAGGGTGTGCTTAAAAATGATAAACATGCCGCAGCTTGGTATAGCATGGCTGCTGCCCATGGGCAGGTGCAAGCTCAAGCGCGCTTGGGGCATTTGTATCGTACAGGAAAAGGCGTTGAGCAAGATAAGTCTAAGGCAACATTGCTCTTGTATGGTGCAAGTATGAATGGGCATGAAAGGGCAAAGGAAGAATTATTTGCCATGGCTGAGAATGAATATAAGGATAAGGGTTTGCCCAAGGTCAATCTTTTTGGAGCAGAATTGAGTAACCCTAATGGTGTCAAACGTGCTGGCATGCGCTCAGCTTTTGCTGTGTCAAAGATAAAGGCAGTTCGGGAAGATATGGCTTATATATGTGATGTTTATGACTTGCAGGGCAATGTGCCTGGTGCAAGCCAAATGGCAGCATGTTATGGTACAAGTGCTGCAACACAAGCTGAACAACCCTTAGGTTTTTTGAAAATTGATTATGTGGTGCATGATAAAAAACAGGCCGAAGCCATACAAAAAATGGTTGAAAATCGATTTGGTCCGCCTTCGGCTGGAGAGGGTGATAGCGGCTCTCTTTGGAATTTGGGTAGGGTAATTGTGGCAACGCAATATGTTCCTGAATCCAAGCAAGTTGGCCTTATGTATATGTTGCCAAAGGTTTACAATATGACTCAGCAAAATGTTCGGCATTAAAACAATGCAAAAGTGCTAAAATAGTCTAGCGTTCGATTCAAATTTTACAAAAATAATATTTTTTGATATATGTTTAATATAAAATTAAGGAGACTATAGTGTCGAAAACCATTGCAGAAATCAATGCCAAGATAAAGTCTGGAAAGGCCGTTGTACTTAATGCCGCAGAAATGTGCGAAACTGTACGCAAATTGGGTAAAGAAAAAGCCGCAAAGGAAGTGGACGTTGTAACCACTGGTACTTTTTCGCCCATGTGTTCTTCCGGTCTATTGTTTAACATTGGGCAACCTGAACCTCCGCTAATTAGGGCTACAAAAATGTGGTTAAATGACGTGCCTTGTTATGGTGGCATTGCTGCCGCAGACGGCTACCTTGGTGCCACAGAAGTGGTGGATGGTGACCCTCTTAATAGCCAATATCCAGGTAAATTCCCCTATGGCGGTGGTCATGTTATTGAAGATTTAGTAGCAGGAAAAACCATAGAACTTCGCGCGGAGTCCTACGGTACAGATTGTTACCCAAGACGCACCCTTGAACGTAAAATAACCTTAGATAGCCTACCTTTTGCAGAACTATTAAATCCAAGAAATTGCTATCAAAACTATAATGCAGCAGTAAACTGCACCAATCGTATCCTTTACACATATATGGGCCCACTACGCCCAAAGATGGCTAATTTAAACTTTGCCACAGCTGGGCATTTATCGCCTTTGTTCAATGACCCTTATTTTAAGACCATTGGTTTTGGGACGCGTATTTTCTTAGGCGGAGGAATTGGATATGTTATTGGTTCTGGTACGCAACATGTATCAGGACCGAAGCGTACAGAGCGAGGTGTTCCACTCACAGCATCTGGCACGATTATGCTTAAAGGCAACTTGAAGGGCATGCAAGCAAAGTATTTGCGCGGCCTTTCCATGCATGGCTATGGCTGCACCATGTCTGTGGGGGTTGGTATTCCTATACCCATATTAAATGAAGAAATTGCATGGTTTACTGGTGTGGATAATGATGAAATACTTATGCCCATAAAAGATTATGGACATGATTATCCTAATGGAGTGCCAAGGATTTTGGCTCATGCACATTTTGAAGATTTAATGAGCGGCGAAATAAATCTTATGGGGCAAAGCATTAAAACTGTGCCCATGACTAGCTATACTTTGTCGCTTGAAATTGCAAATACCTTAAAAGAATGGATTGAAAATGGTGAGTTCTTACTTACCGAACCGGTAGAAGGAATTACTTCTGTATAATTTTTATCTACATTAAAATTGAAGCCACACATAAAAATATGTGTGGGTCTGACTGATGACAACCCCCCTTACGGGCGTTTGTGCCGCCAACGCAAGCAAAGCTTGCGGGCAGTAAGGCACGAAAATCAATCGTTTAACGGTGCAAGTTCGACCCAACGGGCACGTAGTGTTCCCGTTAGGCGAAGAATGAGCCTTACGAGAATCGCACGTAAAGCAATTGCACCTACTCTTGATTTATCGGTCGTGCTGACTTTGTCAGCACTCAGAAAGCCACACATAAAAATATGTGTGGCTTTTTTATGTCCGAATCTCAAATCTCTAAGTCCAGCCTGTGATTTTATAATGCTATAAAATTTCTAGACTTTTATTTCATCCTTGGCATTGACTCTGCATTATTTAAGTAGCTTTTCAATAAAAGCGGCAAAATTTTCCGCATGAAAATCTATTTTTTTACACTTTGCTTGGCCATAAGCCCCATTAAAATAGCACCGGCCTGCGCAACATTTAAGGAGTCGAAATGTTTAAGCATAGGAATAGAAATTATATGTCCACAACGCTTAATAATATTAGGGCGAAGTCCCTTTCCTTCGTTGCCAAGCACAAGGACAGCGGGCAAGGGAAAAATTTGCTCAAATGCATTAAAGTTTTCCCCTTGCGCTTTGATGCCCGTGCCGAGCACAGCAATATCCCTTTCTTCGGCTTCATCCAAGGCATGCCCCAAATTGGTAACGGTAACAATAGGCAAGTGCTCAAAAGCACCTGCGGCAGCTTTTTTAGCAGCATCGCCAAGATAAGCACTGTTGTGCTTGGGCAAAAGAAGCCCAGCACCTCCAAGGGCGTACAAGGTTCTAGCGATAGTTCCTACGTTTCCGGGGTCTTGCACACTATCAAGGGCAACTATAAGAGGCAGAGGAGCAACTTTTATGGCTTCCCACAATTCAGGCAGAGTAACCCTAGTCACAGCTCCAAGGCGAGCAACAACCCCTTGATGTTGGGCTTTGCACATGCCGTTAAGCGCGCTTGTGTCAACCAAGGAAAATTTGATGTCATGAGCTCTACAAATATCAAGCATTTGATTGGCTTCAGCACTACGCAAACCCTTTTTGATGAAAAGTGTATCCACCATAGTGGGCTTGGTGTTGAGAAGTTCCAATACAGGCTTAATGCCTGGCAAAAATTGAGTATTGTTCATGGTCGCATCCAATAAATGTAATAAAAGTTTAAAATAAAATGCTATCAACAGCAAAATCGGAGTGTAGATATGTCAAGTAACCTCTTTTTATTATTAAAGCAACAATGGTTAAACTCAAAAAAGTTGTGTGTTCTCATGGCTTTATTTGTTATATGTGCTGGTTGTGCAAATAAAGATACAAAAACTGTACTTCCAAATAAAACTAAGGGTTCTGCATATAAAATCAGCTCTGATATAAACCTTACCAGTGAACAAAAAAAGATTTTTTACAGAACTGGAGAGCTTGATAAAAATATTCCAAAAAAAGGCGTGCCAGCTGTTGCTGAGCAATATAGCCATTTTCTAAATAAAGGCCGCATCACCATGAAAACCTTCTCCCAACGCTCGGAAGATTTTTTAGGTCATGCTCGTGAAATTTTCAGAGAACGTGGCATGCCAGAAGAATTGGCATTCTTAGCCATAGTGGAAAGTGGATATAACGTCACAGTAAAATCACATGCAGGTGCAGCAGGTGCGTGGCAGTTCATGCCTTATACTGGCATGAGCTATGGCTTGCATCAAGACTGGTGGATTGATGAACGTCTTGATCCTTATGAATCAGTTGAGGCAGCAGCTACATATTTGAAAAGGTTACACGGTTATTTTGATGATTGGCTACTGGCAATTGCAGCATATAATGCTGGCGAAGGAAAGATTGGCCGAGCTCTAGAGGGCACAGGTGCCAAAGACTTTTTTACACTAGTTGAGCGCAATCATGAACTTGATTATAAAGCCCAATTGCGCAAAGAAACCATCGACTATGTACCACGCTTCCTAGCTATTTGCAAAATTATGCGCAATTTGGAAGACTTAGGGTTCGAAGGTGTGGATATGGATCAAGATCCATTGCATGTACGAGTTGAAGCAAAGCCAGGTACAGATTTGCAAGCCATGGCTAAAGTAGTGCAAATGCCTTGGTCGGAATTTAAAAAGACAAATAGTTTGCATAAACAATATGTAACTCATGCCAGCAAAAACACCTATGTATATGTTCCAAGCCACAAACAAAGTGCTGCTAACTCATATGTTGCCAAGGGTAGAAGTCCTTACGCATGGAAAACCGTAACAGTGCCTCAAGGCGAAACTTGGTCATCCATTAGTAAAAAATCCCGTGTGCCAGTGGGAGCATTAAAAGCTGCCAATGGTAACAAACCTTTACGACAAGGTGCTAAAATACGCATACCCAGTGGGCCATATGTTAGAGTACCAAAATTCACTACCTACTTGGCAAAGGGTGGACAATATAAAGTTAAGTCAGGCGAAACCTTGTCAGGTATTGCTTCAAAACATAGCACCAATGTTAAAGCCATTATGCAGGCTAATAATATTAGTGATTCAAGCAAAATACGCGTGGGGCAAGTGTTGACAATTCCAGGCAGCACACAAGTTGCTTCAAGCACAAAAAAGCAAACTACCAAAAAGCCAGCTAAAAAAGCTGTGGCTCAAAAAAGTAAATCCAAAGCCACGTCGCATACTGTTAAACCTGGTGAGTCCTTGCTGGGCATAGCCTTAAAATATGATGTGACCACACAGGGATTAATGAAGGCCAATGGAATTAAAGATTCAAGTAAAATCAGCATTGGTCAAGTGATAAAAATACCCACTGGCAAGGCTGTGGCTCAAGCGACTAAGAAGACAAGGACCCACACTGTCAAACCTGGCGAGTCCTTATTAGGCATAGCTTTAAAATATGATGTGACCACAAAGGGATTAATGCAAGCCAATGGAATTAAAGATTCAAGTAAAATCAGCATTGGTCAAGTGATAAAAATACCCAATGGTAAGGCTGTGGCTCAAGCAACTAAGAAGGCAAGGACCCACAAAGTAAAATCAGGCGATACTTTTTGGGATATTGCTCGCAAATACAATTTATCAACGAAGGAACTTATGGCGCTAAATAAAAAGAGTAAATCAAGCACATTAAGAGTTGGTGAAACATTGCTTGTATCTTCAAACTAAGAAACAAAATTCAAGCAAAAGGAAGGGAGCATCAGTTACTTAATTGGTGCTTTTTTTTTGCCCTTTAAAATTTCCTCATACTTTTCACGCATGATGGAGCAATTCATAGGGTTGTTGATGTCACCGTATTTTTCTAAATTATCATAGAACCATATTTTATATTCTATGGTGGCTAAATGTTTATTAAGTAATGCAATTTTCTCGGTAACAATTTCTTTTTGCTGCTCAAAGAGTTTTTTGCGAGCTTGCATGCTTTCTTTATCATTATTAGTATTTTTACAGATGGAAAAATACTCTTTAATTTGGGCAATGCTCATGCCAGCATCCTTCATGCAATGAATAATATTTAGTGTCTCTATATCATTATCAGAGTAAATTCTTATGCCATTAGCCTTTCTATCCGCTTGTAAGAGGCCCTCTTTTTCATAATAGCGTAAAGTGTGGCCTGTTAATGCTGTGAGCTTTGAAACCTCGCCTATGGAGTAATGTTGCATAAAATTTTTTTCCTTATAAAAAAAGCTTGACTTAGAGTATACTCTAAGATGTATACATCGCGCAATGACCTTGGTCAATAAATTTTTAGGAGTGTATTAATGAAAAAATCAGTAATTATTACAGGCAAAAATGCATATTTTGCCACAGCTAAAAAGTTGTTTGCCTTTCTTTTGGCTTTGTTTTTTATTTCTCTACCTGCCATATCCTTGGCAGCAGCTGTGCCGCCTGAACTTGGTGACAATGTAAAGGTGGAGAAAGTTAAATTTAAGAATAGGTTTGGCATTGAAATCGTTGCAGATGTCTATAGCCCTAAAAAAATGGATAGTGGAAAAAAATATCCAGCAGTTGCCATTGGACACCCATTTGGTGGGGTTAAAGAGCAAACTGCAAGCTTGCACGCTAAGTTATTGGCTGAGTATGGATATGTTGCCTTAGCCTATGATGCCGCTTTTTATGGTGAAAGTGGGGGCATAGTCCGCAATACTGAATCTCCTGATATGCGTGTCGAAGATTTTAATGCCGCAGTGGATTATTTGAGCAACCTAAAATATGTAGACCCAAATCGTATTGGTATTATTGGTCTTTGCGGTGGTGGCGGCTACGCCATTGCAGCAGCGAAAATTGACCCTAGAATTAAAGCTATGGCTACAGTTAGTTATGTAGAAATGGGCGAACGCACACGCAATCAAACTGTAGCGCCCAATAAAAAACTTACCGTACAAGAGCGTCAAGGCGTACTTAAAAAGATTTCCGATCAGCGCACAAAAGACTTTGCCGCAAATAATACCCACTATGTGAGTAATATTCCAACAAAGGGTCCTCACGAGTTTTATAAATACTATCGCACTGAGCGTGGTAAACATGCTCGTGCCACAACAGATTATGCTCTTGCTGGCAATGCAGGCTTAATGAATTTTTATCCATTGGAAGACATTGAGATGATCTCACCTCGTCCAATACTCTTTATCATTGGTGAAAATTCTTTAACCCCTAAAAAACCAAAAGAGGAAGCACCAACAGGGCATTTCAGTCAAGTTGCTTATGAAAAGGCTGTAGAACCTAAGGAATTATTTGTTGTTCCCAATGCAAGCCATGTGGATTTATATGATAATTTAGAATATATGAAGGTAAGCATTGATAAATTGGATAAATTTTTTACAAACTATTTAAAATAATATCTTTAGATATTAAGGGGAATTTATGTCAAAAAAATTAGTTGTTATTACGGGCGCAAGCTCTGGTTTTGGTAAGGCTTTGGCTATGGAATTTAACAAAGCTGGCTATCCTCTTTTACTTCTTGCAAGACGCATTGAATTGCTCGAAGCCATGAAGCTTGAAAATACCATGTGCGAAAAAGTTGACGTTGCGGATAAAGGAGCCTTTGAAGCTGCTGTGCGTAAGGCTGAAGCTAAATACGGTAGAACAGATTTATTAGTTAACAATGCTGGCGTGATGCTACTTGGCAGCATTGAAACTCAAGACCCCAAAGAATGGCAAACCATGCTTGATGTAAACATCACAGGCGTTCTAAACGGCATGCAAATTGTTACCAACAACATGAAAGAAGGCAAATGCGGAACAATTATAAATATTTCTTCCATTGCTGGTGTTAAAGCCTTCCCAGCTCACGGCGCTTATTGTGCCACAAAGTATGGTGTTGTGGGCCTTTCAGAAGTTGCTCGCAATGAACTTGCTCCTTATAATATTAGAGTTATGCGCATTTGCCCAGGTGCTGTGAATACAGAACTTTTAAGCCATACCACCAGCGATGAAATCAAAGCTGGTTATGGCGAGTGGAGCAAATCTCTAGGTATTGGCAGCATTACAGCAGAGCATGTAGCCCAAACCATTAAGTTTGCATATGAATTGCCACAAGGTGTTAATTTGCGTGAAATTCAATTGGCAGACACAAGACAAGACGCATAATCAAGTGATGAAATACTTATATCCATTATAAATAATTGTGTGGTATTTTATTAACTACTAACTAATGTTATTAAATTATTTCAAGGTGGCAAGGCTAAAGTCTTGCTACCTTTTTTTGTGCACGTCTTGGTAAATTGAAAAAGGCCACAATTAACAATGGAAAATATTTTTAATATACCTTATAATGTTCAAAGACAAAACAAATGAGGATATTATGAACAATATTGCAAGTGTAATAGTCGGTGTGTGTATTTTTTTGGGTTTGCTGACATTAGGTAAAAATATTAATTCTGGCATACAAGAATTTAGCAATGCTCAGAGAACTGTTGTGGTGAAAGGACTTGCTGAAAGTGAAGTGCTTGCAGACAGTGTAATTTGGCCTGTGGTTTTTAGAAGTAATGGCAATAATCTTGATGAAATTTACGCGTCCATCGAATCTGGCAATGCTAAGGTTAAGGCTTTTTTACTAGAAAATGACATTGATGAAGATGAAATAATCATCATGGCCCCCACCATTGAGGATAAAAACCTGTATTCATCCACTGACAATAAACCAGTTTACAACTTTTCAGCCCAAAGCACCATAACTGTAAAGTCTGATAAAGTTGAAAAAATTGCTGAAATTTCAAAAAGCATTATTGCCTTGGTGAAAGATGGTGTAGCCCTTGAAACGCAGGCTTCGCGTATCGTTTATAATTTTAACGGATTAAACGATATGAAGCCCAAAATGATTGAAAATGCAACCAAGAATGCAAGAGACGTGGCAGAAAAATTTGCAAAAGATTCTGAAAGCAATCTTGGAAAAATTAAAAAAGCCAATCAGGGCCTTTTTAGCATTAGCACACCCAATTTATATCAGCCAGAACTTAAAAAAATTCGAGTTGTTAGCACGGTGGAATATTTTTTGGTTGACTAAGGCTAACGTATAGCAAGAAATTTAATAATATAACCACTGCCGCATCAAATTTTTTTGGTGTGGCAGTGGTTTGTTGCCCTAATAAGGGACCTATGAGCTTGTTTGAAATTATAATAAAGTTAAAAAAACACTTGACCATTCAAGTTCATGCCTTTATAAAAAATCAATTCGTATACTGTATACATCCTTGAAGGAGCATAGGAATGTTAGATAAAAATGTAGGTACAGATGGTTTTTTTGGTGAATATGGTGGGCAATATGTGCCAGATGAATTAAAAAAAGTTTTGGACGAAGTGTCAGAAGCTTTTTTGAAATACAAGTATGATCCTGACTTTATTGCTGAGCGAGCTCGTTATATGTGTGATTATCAGGGTCGTGAAACTCCCATATTTTTTTGTGAGCGATTAACAGCTCATAGTGGCGGAGCAAAAATATATCTTAAGCGTGAGGATTTAAATCACCTTGGCGCTCATAAGGTTAATAATACTGTGGGGCAAATTTTGCTTGCTAGGCGTATGGGTAAAAAACGCATTATTGCTGAAACTGGCGCAGGGCAACACGGTGTTGCCACCGCCGCGACAGCGGCCCTTATGGGTATGGAATGCGTTGTTTATATGGGAAAAAAAGATATTGAGCGCCAGCGTCTGAATGTTTTTCGTATGGAAATGATGGGAGCAAAGGTCATTGCTGCAACTGATGGCTACCAAGGCCTAAAGGAAGCTGTGGACATGGCTATTTCTGATTATATAGCCAATGCACATAATACATTTTATTTATTAGGTTCAGCTGTTGGTCCGCATCCATATCCGCTTATGGTGAGTTATTTCCAGTCTGTTATTAGTGAAGAGTCACGACGTCAAATGCAGGAAATTGTAGGCAAACTACCAACAGCAGTGGTTGCTTGTGTGGGAGGTGGTTCCAATGCCATGGGCACATTTATGCATTATATAGATGATGAAGATGTGCGCTTAGTGGGTGCAGAGCCTGGTGGACAAAGCTTAAACTATGGTGAGCATGCGGCAACTCTTTGTCTTGGTGAACCTGGAGTAATTCATGGCTATAAGGCCTATGTATTAAATGATGACAAGGGCGAGCCTGCCAAGGTTCATTCTATTTCTGCTGGTCTCGATTATCCAGGCGTTAGCCCCATTTTGTCATATTTGAAGGATGAAGGCCGCCTTGAATGTGTAAATGTGAGTGATAAAGATGCAGTTAAGGCATTTTTTGCACTTTCACGTCTTGAAGGCATTATTCCAGCCCTTGAATCTTCACACGCGCTTGGTGCTGCCATGCATATGGCAAAAGATATGCGTAAGGATGATGTAATTCTAGTGACCCTGTCTGGCCGAGGCGATAAAGACATATCTCAAATGGAAAAAATGATTTCTGAGGGTAAGTACAAAGCATCAGATATTTAATGTAATGGTCTGAAAATACAATTTTAAAATAAAAATATAAAAAATTTTAAAAAAGATGTTGACAGTCTCAACGACTTAATGCATATTCCCTCTCCGCGGCAAGGAAATGACTTTGTTGCGGCCACCCAGCAATTTATTGCTGAAGGTGGCTCAAAACAAGCGGAGCTTGTTTTGTATCTGGTTCTTAAACGAGGCGTTAGCCGAGGCGATAAATTCGAGTAGCAGTAGCTTTGCTGCTGCGTTAAGCGAGAATTTTCGTGCCTTACCACTCAGCGGTTATGCCGCTGCAAGTGGCTCAAAACAAGCGGAGCTTGTTTTGTATCTGGTTCTTAAACGAGGCGTTAG
>CAYJOP010000033.1:0-20336 GCA_964371835.1 uncultured Desulfovibrionaceae bacterium | reverse complement strand
AATTCAAAGCAGTAATTGTCATTACTGCTTTTAGATGACAAACTTACTTCGTGAGTTTGTGCCGCCAGCGCAAGCAAAGCTTGCGGGCAGTAAGTCACGAAAATCAAGAATTTAACGGTGCAAGTTAATTGCACCTATCTTGATTTATCGGTCGTGCTGACATTGTCAACACTTCATTATAATTCAAAGCAGTAATTGTCATTACTGCTTTTAGATGACAAAGCCCATAGTGAAAAAAAGCTTTGTAATATATAAAGAAAAATCAAAATTTGGATTTTAAGGTTTTAGAAAGGAGCTATGAACAGTTTTTTTTAAGATCGTAGATGCGGCAATATTTTTATTTTGAAGGTAATCTGTTGCCGCCATTAAAGTTTTTTTTGGAGGGGGTCTGGGGGAACACTTTTTTGTTCACAAAAAAGGTTCCCTCAGGAGATTTTGTCAGCACTACGTCTCTTGAATTTTATGAAGTATTGTAAATACTTACTACCATGTTTGTAACATAGTATTTGCCAGATAATATTTATCTAAAAAAGTAAAATTTTATATCAAAAAGCTTGCCAAATATGAGACTTTATAGCAGAAAATAGGAACAGTTAACTTTAAGGAGATAGATTATGAATAAGAAATTTTTTGTATCTTTATTTTGTTTTTTTGCCATATTGAGCATATATCCTGCTTTTGTTTTTGCCAACGAAGTAGCGCAAGATGTACGCAGTATTGAGCTACCAGCGCCAGACAAAGCTGGTTCTGTATCTTTAATGAAAGCCCTTGCTGAGCGTAAGAGTTCTCGTAATTTGAGTAATGAAGCTGTAAGCCTACAAGATTTATCCAATATCCTTTGGGCTGCATGGGGCATGAACCGTGAAGACGGCAAACGCACCATACCCACAGGAATGAACAAGCAAAAAGTTTCTTTGTATTTTGCGGATGCTGCTGGCGTATGGATCTATGATGCTCAAAAACACATGGTACACAAAATTATTGGTGATGATCTTCGTGCTGAGCTGAGCAATGTTGGATTAACCTTAGCCTTTGCTGTTGAGGATGGTAAGTGGGGTGACATGCATGTTGGTTCCATGTATCAAAATGTAGGATTATATTGTGCATCTGTTGGCCTTGGCAATGTGGTTAGAAATTCTGGTGTTAAGGTTTTGCAGGCAAGCTTGGCTCCATATTTACCATCGGGGTATACAGTGCGTATGACACAAAGTATTGGAAAGCTTAAATAATATGTAGCTTAGAAAATTTTTTGTCAGTATTTTCTGGCGTTAAAAGTTTGAAGGAGTCTGGGGAGAATTTTTCAAAATTTTCCCCAGACTCCTTTAAAAAAATAACAAAAACATTAAAAATATTAAACAATTAAAATCATAAATTATTCATGGTCAAATTTATCTGCCAATGTTTCTGCAATTACTTTGAATTCGTTTTCAAGTTCTAAGAATGCGTCTACAACGTCTGGGGCAAATTGTGTTCCTCGACCTTCAACTATGATATTTCTTGCTTTTTCGTGAGGCATGGCTGCTTTATAGACGCGTTTGCTGGTTAGTGCGTCGTATACGTCTGCAACGCTCATGAGTTGAGCTGGTAGCGGAATTTCTTCATCCTTAAGTCCTTGTGGGTAGCCTTTTCCGTCCCAGCGTTCGTGGTGACTATAGGCGACTATGCGCGCGATGCGTAGGAAAGAATCTGAACCAAGTTTTGAGTCAGCAGAAGAGAGGGCGTCACGTCCAAGTGTGGTGTGTTCCTTCATTTTTTCAAATTCTTCATCTGTTAAGGCACCTGGCTTTTGTAGTATGGCATCGGGTATACTAACCTTGCCAACATCATGTAATGGTGCGGAAAGATAAAGTAATTCTATAGTTTTTTCATCAAGGGCATCGGCATATTTTTCCAATTTCGCCATGTGATTTGCTAGCAGGAGTACAAAATTTTGCGTACGTTTAATGTGCAGGCCTGTTTCTGGATCACGCCATTCAGCAAGGCTAGCCATTGCCTCAATGGTGGCTTCTTGGGTTAGGACAAGTTCTTTTGTTCTTTCTTTTACTAAGTCGTCTAGTTGGTCACGGTGCTTTTTTAGTTCAAGTTGGTTATCCACTCGTGTGGTGACTAATGTGGAGCGAAATGGTTTGCTTACATAGTCAACAGCTCCGATGCTAAGCCCTCGTGATTCTTCTTGTTCATCATTTTGTGCGGTTATGAAGAGTACAGGGATATCGGTTGTTGTGGAGTCAGCTTTTAGTTCTTGGCAGACTTCGTATCCATTCATGCCTGGCATGATTACATCTAATAAGATTATGTCTGGTTGAGGTTCTTTTTTTGCTAGGCGCAGTGCATCTTGGCCATTTCTGGCAAACATGACTGTGTATTTTTCTTTAAGTAGTTCACCTAGAATGCGTATATTTTCAGGTGCGTCATCTACGATTAGAACGCGGCTTCTATCGGCAGTATGTGTTCCACTAAATGTATTCATATATAAAATCCTAGCTAAAAATTAACAATATGCTTAATAATTAGTCTTTCATATAAAATTGTAAAGAGTTGCGTGGCTAAAAATTTTCTTTAACTGCGGAAACAATGGGTTCAACCATGCTTGTTGCAAGTTTTTTGAGCAAGTTGCTTTGAGCTTGCACAAGACTTGAGTAGCTTGAACCAGCTGAAGTTTTATCGACAAAAGCTCCGCTAATAAGGGTTACATCGCGGTGGTTGCGTACGGTCCAGCGGGCATCTAACACTGCATCACTGCCAAGTGTGCCGTCAAAGCGTTGAATTTGAATGAATATTTTCCAATGTTCAAAACTATCATCATCAAGCGGTTGTAGTAGCACTCCTTTTTCTAAGAAAAGGGGTGTTAGCACTTCTGCAATCACACGTTTTGAGCCATCATCTAAATTTTCAGCCCAAGAGTTGAAGCTAGAAATATCTAAAAGAACGCCGCCTTGGTCGCGGGTAACGATGGAGTTTCGGTCAAGGTATTTGGGTAGGTCAACGGCTCTAAGCTGAATTTTTATGATTTCATTTTCGTTGAGATCGTTGATGGCAAGAACTGGTGTTACTTCACCACTATCTAGGATAAAGAAAGATGTGCTGTCGCTGCGCCCGCCACATGCGTTAAGAAGTAAAATAAAACACAGGCTTAGGAATATTTTTAGTGTAGTATTGTTTAGCATGATTATTTAGCCCCTTTTCCTAATAATAGTGATTCTGGTTGTTGTTCTAGCATATCAGCAAGTTCTTTGAAGGCGCGTGCGGCTTCTGCCACCTCTTCAAGCGTATTATGCATATCTCGTATGGTTTTTGAATCTGGCGAGATAATTTTTTCTGTAGAAATAAGCACTTGCTCCAATTGTTTTGTGGCTGCTGCAAAGCCATTCATACCTAGTTGGAAAGCAGTCATGGCTTCAGGTAATTGGCTATCAATGGTGACGCTTGTGTCTCCAAGTGCATTGAGAGTGCGTTGTAGGTCATCGCGTATGGATTTAGCATCTGTTGTAAATTCTGCAGTATGCTCAAAGGTTGTGCGCATGGCTTTGATGCCAGCGTGCAGGTCGGTACTATTGGTGAGTCTTGCAAAGCCGTCTAGTGCGTCGTTTAGAGATTTTGCCATATTTTCAAGGGGTAGGCGAGCAAGTGTGCGTTGAATTTGGTCCAGTGGTGAGGGTACAGTTGGTATTTCATAGGCATGGTTAGTTGAGTGGTAGCGTGCTGGAGTATCTGGAAAGAAATCTAGATCAATATTGTATTGCCCTGTAATTAGACTTTGCATTTGTAATCTTGCGCGAAGGCCACGTTGAATCATGCGGCGCATGAGTTCTGTTCTTGAAGTGGTATTAACAGTGTCTGAGTTTGAGTTAACAAAAGCAATGCTTGAGGCATTGATTTTAATGTGTACAGGAATGGTAACTGCCTCATCACGAGCGTTGGCCACGAGTAAAATTTGGGTAACTTGACCCATGGGCACGCCACGAAATACAACAGGAGCACCAATACTTAAGCCGCTAACTGAGCCATCAAAGTAGACAACATATTCAATATCATCAGCAAAAAAATCTTTACCGCCAAGTGTTACAATGGCAAGGACGAAGAGAGCAATGCCGCCAATGACAAATGCACCTACCTTACTTTTGCTAATGTCCTTACTCATATATGCTCCTTATTCAGTCAAGTTAGTGTTTTTATCATCATGTCCTCCACGAGTGAGAAAATTTAAGACCACAGGTGGAGTGTTAGGATTATTTAATAAATCGTTAGGGTTGCCTAAAGCTGCAATGGATCTTGTTTGTGCATCAATGTATAATGCTGTGTCAGCGATGGCAAAAAGTGATGCTAACTCATGAGTTACAACTACAATAGTTTTTTTATAACCGTCACGCAATTCTAATAGTAAGTCATCCAAAAGGCGCGCGCTAACAGGGTCAAGGCCAGCTGAGGGTTCATCCAAGAATAATATGTCAGGGTCAAGGGCAAGGGCACGCGCAAGTCCAGCACGTTTACGCATACCGCCGCTGATTTCTGAGGGATAGTATTCCCCAAAACCTGCAAGACCCACAAGTGCAAGTTTTAATTCTGCTTGTTCTGCTATATCATTTTTGGAAAGCGCTGTGTATTGCTGTAGTGGAAGGCTAATATTTTCTGCAAGGGTCATGGAGCTCCATAGTGCTCCACCTTGAAAAAGAACACCCACGCAGCGCATTATTTCTTGGCGTTGTGTATCGCTACTGGGCCAAAAATTTACGCCATTGTATGAAAGGTTGCCAATCATGGGTGATTTAAGTCCCATGAGTACGCGTAGAAGGGTGCTTTTTCCGCAGCCGCTGCCGCCCATAATGATAAAAATTTCACCCTTTTGTACATTAAAGGTTACGTCGTTCATGAGCACAAAATCGTCATAGCCGATTTTGAGTCCTTGTGCGCAGATGATATCTTTATCTGTATTAATCATACTTTTAACACGTTACAAATTATAGTAATAATTGCAGTTGCAATGATAATACCAACAATGGCATTAACCACTGCAGCAGTTGTTGACATGCCAACGGCTGCTGCACTGCGACCACAGCGTATGCCTTGATAGCAACCTGTTAAGGCAACGATTATGCCAAAGCTTGTTCCATAAACAAGACCAATGATAACATGCTTAAATGCTACCATATTTATTGTTGCAACAATGTACTCTTGTGGACTTAAGCCTAGCATGAGTGTTCCTACCAAAAAACCGCCAAATACGCCCATGGCATCGGCATAAAGAGTGAGCAGTGGAGTCATAATACAAAGAGCAATCATGCGCGGCATAACTAAAAAATCTATGGGTGAAATGCCAAAAGTTGTCAAAGAGTCTACCTCTTCATTAACTTGCATGGTGCCAATTAGAGCAGCATAGGCAGCACCCATGCGTCCACTCATGACAACTCCAACCATAACAGCGCCCATGACTCTAAGCATACCAATACCTACCAATCCTGCAACATATATTTGTGCACCAAATTGAGTAAGCTGTACAGCGCCAACAAAGGCTAGGATAAGTCCAAAAAGTAAACTGGTTATGGAAATAATGGGTAGTGCTTCTGCGCCACATTCTTGTATGGCGGCAAATAGGTCTCGCAAGCGCATGTCTGACTTTCCGCGAACTAAGCGACCAAAGGATAAAGCAACCTCGCCCACAAATGATATGGCATCATCAAATATATTTGGCAAATTTATGAAAGTGGAGCCAATTCGCTCTAAAAAGTTTTCTTTGTTTTGCTTGCGTGTGGCTTCTTCTTGTGCTGGCACTGTTAGTGCCATGGCGAGCAGTTTTCTAATTTCTCTAGGTAGGGCGTCGGTATTGAAATCTTTTTTATTTTGTTTGGCAATTTTTGCAATTCGCACCACAAGAGCGATGAGTGAGCTATCAAAATTTTCCAACTCATTGGCAGTGAGGATGATATTTTTTATATGGAAATGCTCAAGAGAATTTACGGCCTCAGAAGTATCAGGCTGGGCATTTGATATACTCCATGTACCTGAAAAGTTGACGTTTACAGAAGTATTATCAATTTTTATGTCGATCTGGGCAGAATTTTGCATTTTTATTGTTTTTTTTGCTAAAATATTTAAGGCAATGTGAGCTGTGTACACAAACGTTCACAAGGCAGACAATGCACTAAATTGTTAAAATAAGCAACAATAAAGGGGAGCTAAAATAGATATAAATATATTTGTTTTATGAAAACTATGCACACATTTGTGCAAAAATTTTAGATAAGCTTTGCCTTTTGTAACTCTTTTTGCACAAGGAGCAAATTGTCCTTACCCATTTGGCAAAGTGGGAGGCGTATTTCTGACCCAACTTTACCCATAAGGTTAAGAGCAGCCTTTACTGGTATTGGGTTTGTCTCAATGAACATTAGCCTGTTAAGTGGCATAATTTCATAGTGAATTTGGCGTGCTTTTTCAAGGTCATGTTCTCTTGAAGCTTTACAAAGAGCTGCCATCTTGCTTGGAACAATGTTTGAAGTAACAGAAATAACTCCACTTCCGCCAACGCTATGCAATGGCAAAACTGTAAAATCATCACCTGAAACTGTATAAAAACCCTTAGGGCAATATTCAATTAAATCAGAAACTTGACAAAGATTAGCAGTGGCTTCTTTGATACCTATAATATTTGAAAACTCATTTGCTAGGCGACCTACAGTTTCTGGAAGTAAGTTGCATCCAGTGCGTCCAGGCACATTATATAATACCAGCGGAAAGTCCACAGCTTCGCTAATGGCTTTATAGTGTTGGTATAATCCTTCTTGAGTTGGTTTATTATAATAAGGTGTTATAAGAAGAGCGCCAGATGCACCAGCATCCTTTGCAAAGCGAGTTAGGCGTATTGCTTCTGTTGTATTATTGGAGCCTGCACCAGCAAGTACAGGTACTCTGCCCTTGGCTTGGTCAATGCAAATTTCAATAACTTTTTCATGCTCTTCATGGCTAAGAGTGGCGGACTCGCCAGTGGTACCGCATGGAACAAGTCCGTTAATGCCTTCTTGAATTTGCCATTCAATGAAGGAGCGATACTTTTCTTCATCCACTTCACCATTCTTAAAAGGTGTAACAAGAGCTGTAAAAGCACCTATAAGTTGCATATGCACTCCATAATACAATAAACTTTTGATGAATTAACATCAAAAGAAAAACACATCCTAATGGCGACATAAAACAGCCGCCATTAGGAGGAAATTTCATAGCTAAAGCTTTAATAAAGCTGTAACTAAAAAAGCCTAAGAAAAAAGGATTACTTGTTGAGGAACTCTTTAAGCTCCTTACCAGCACGGAAGAATGGTAAGGACTTTGGCTCAACAGTAACTTTTTCACCAGTCTTAGGATTGCGACCAGTGTAGCCTTCGTACTTTTTGACTTTAAAGCTACCAAATCCACGAATTTCAACGCGTTCGCCAGCAAGAAGGGAGTCCTTCATGCAGCTAACAAAGGTGTTTACTACCATGGAGGCATCTTCCATTGAAAGGTTGGCCTCATCCGCAAGAGTTTTGATAAGTTCGCTTTTGTTCATGTTTTCTCCAAATATTAAAGCTAATTGCGTTCAAGCTTTTGAATAGTAACACAATATTTTTTAAAGGTAAATACTTATTATTCAGTTATTTGCAAAATAGTTCTTTTTTCTAAGACGTCTAACATACTTAGCCGAATTTTTTGAATTTTTGTTGCTAAAGACTGAATATCCACACCTGCATTACTGCCAGGAGCCCAATTCATGAGTGGGTCTTGGCGCAATACTGCCTCTACCAATTGATTGTCATTTCGAACAGATCCAAGCAATACAGGCTCAATGCCTAAGAAACGCTGACAAGCATTAAATAAACGCTCAAAAGTTTGTGTTTCTTCCTTTTTGCTTTCAACCTGATTTACAATAACCATAAAATCACGCACATTATGATTGCCATGTAATACCTTCATAAGTGCATAGCTATCTGTTAGTGATGTTGGCTCAGGAGTTACAACCACAATACGCAAAGCAGCCATGGTAGCAAATGATTGTACCATGTCTGTTATTCCTGCACCCAAGTCCATGAAAACATATTGATAGTTTTGAAGAATGGGCTCAAGACGCTTAAATAATAGTTTGCGTTGGTCGCCATCAAGTTCCACCAGTTCTGGTACACCAGACGCAGCTGGCAAAATATCCAACTTTTCTTTTAGTGAAAATAGCACGTCTTTTAACTCAGCATTGCCAAGCAAGGCGTCTTGAATATTACCCTCAGGAGTGATGTTTAGCAGTACATCAAGGTTTGCAAGCCCCATGTCACAGTCCATAAGCATGGTGGGATAGGACAATTGATGTAATGCATAGGCCAAGTTTAAGGTGATGTTAGTTTTGCCAACTCCACCCTTGCCACTCATGATACACACACTAAGTGTTGTATTGGACATAGTTTCCTCTCGCAATGTGTTATTTAAAAATCTTATTCACTGCCGCTAAAAAGAAAACGCTTTTCATGCGACTGAACAAGTGTTGCGTCCATATTGGCCCCTGCCTTTTGATATATTCGCACCGCTTGGCTGTGCTCTAAAGCCTCTTTCAAAGCAATATTTGCTTGCTCCATCAGAGTTTTAGCACTGTATTTACCTGCACCCTCAGCAATGCCACCCTTTAATAAAAGTCCTTCATTTTTACAAAACTCAACTACATCTTCAACCATGTTTTGAGCCTTAAAAACTTTAGCTCCTGGTAAAATAAGTGCGATGTGTTCTTTATCAATGGGGCCCATAACGTCACATGACCCGCCAAATTTATGTACAGCCTTTTGTAAAATAAAAGTAGTGTCTTTGAAAGATTTTTTTGGACTTGTAACTTGTGCAAAATGCACTAAACTAAGCGAAGAATTGGTACGCGTGCAACGTGCAACCTCAGCCTCCAAATACTGCATAAAAGCTGCGCTTAATAAACTTGCTGCTAGCATTTCACCGGCATTACTGGCCATGCACACAGGCATTGGAGCCTGTATTGTTGGCACATTATTATTAATTTCAAGTGCACACCAACCCACCGAGGGGACCTTATCACAAAGTGTAGTCCAAGCCTCTTGGTTCATGCTTGGCATAAGTCTGGCCAATACAAAAGCTGAGGATGTTGTATCCTTTGAATATAACTGCCTATGCATATCCATAAGCTCTTGAATGATATGGTCAATGTCTATTTGGGGCATAACAACATCAATCTAGCTCTTTTTATCATGTTCGTAAAGCAAGTATTCACGTTGGAAGACATCAATGCGACCATTCATTACTGCATCCACATCACCAACTTCTGTATTGCTTCTGTGATCTTTAACTAATCTATATGGATGCATAGTATAAGTGCGAATTTGACTGCCAAAGGCTATGCTCTCCTTACCAGCATAATGAGCCTGACGCTCAGCATCACGTTTGCGTATTTCCATATCATAAAGCCTTGCTCGCAAAATTTGCAATGCAGTTTCTTTATTATGGTGCTGTGACTTTTCATTTTGACACTGTGCCGTAATGCCAGTGGGAATATGCGTCACGCGCACTGCAGAGCTAGTCGTATTTACACTCTGACCTCCAGGTCCGCTAGCCCTAAAAGTGTCATAGCGCAAATCACTTTCCTTAATATCAAGGGTAATGTCTTTGCCTGCATCGGGTATAATATCCACAGACGCAAATGAGGTATGTCTTCGACCAGAAGCGTCAAAGGGAGAAATGCGAATAAGCCTATGGATACCGCGCTCGCTTTTCAAGAGTCCAAAGCTGTTTGGTCCACAAATACGCATGGTTACGCTCTTGATACCAGCTTCATCGCCGGCTATATAATCCATTTGTTCAAGCTTATACTTATGCGTATTTGCCCAACGTGTATACATACGCAAAAGCATTTCGGCCCAGTCTTGTGACTCGGTCCCCCCTGCACCAGGATGTATTTCTAATATGGCATTTTGCCTATCTTCTTCAGCAGATAGTAGCATGCCCATTTCAGTGGTATCAAGCAGCAAATCAAGGCTTTCAATCTGTTCAGCCAAAGATTCCAAAGCTTCATCATCTTCTAAAGCAAGGCTTAGCCATTCTTGCATGTCGGCATAAGATTTCTGCAAAGCTTTAAGCCTTGTTACCTCATCCTCAAGCTGACGCTTTTCCTGCAAAACTGGAGTTAAAGACATAGGGTCTGACCAAGCATCAGCCTTGCCTAACTTATCCTCAATAATTTGAAGCCGCTTTTCACAACCATCAAGGTCAAAGCCGCCCCCAAAGTGAATTAAAACGTTCTGCGAGGACATTGGACCTTGTGCGTAATTCTGGTAAATGTAGCATGATTTTATTCTTTTTTTATTGTTTTTATGGTTTTGTTGATTTTAATTTTACTTCACCAAGACCCTAATCTCTTAAAATTTTTTACCTGAGAATGTAATTCTGTTCATGGAGCATATTGCTATTAACTCACTTCCATCTTTGTACTTAATTTCCATTAAGTCCTACGTCTGCCCATGACAAAGGTAAGTAAAAATATACTAAGTATGGCATAGGAAATAAAAGGACCTATATTAAAAAATATAGTATTTTCACGCAAAGGTTTGGCAAAACCTGTTAAACTTTGTGCCTTAAATTGCTCACCCTTTAATATAAATCTACCAAAATTATCCACAATGGCAGAAATGCCAGTGTTAGTGCTTCTCACTAAAAAGCGCCCTTGCTCAACAGCTCTAAGTATTCCCAATTGCAAATGCTGTTCTGGTGCAGATGAATCTCCAAACCATCCATCATTGCTTATGTTTACAAGTATATTTGCACCATCATGAACACGCTGTCTTGCAATATCTGGAAAGACACTTTCGTAACAAATAAGCATGCCAAGAGCAAGTTCACTATGCAATAAAGGCTTGCCTTGATTGCCAGGTGTGAAGTTGCCAATACCTTGCAACAGTGGTTCTAAAAAATTGAGCTTAAGCCATGAAGGTACATACTCACCAAAGGGCACAAGGTGTATTTTATCGTAATAATTAGCAATATTCCCTTGGGTGTTAATTAGGTATGCACGGTTAAATATTTCTCTTTTTTCTCTACTATATACAATGGCACCAGGTGCTCCAACTATGAGTGGTATTTGTAATTCACTTATAAAATTAGTTAAATTTGGAGTAAGTGTGGGGTGACGCTCAAGAAAAAAAGGCATGGCAGTTTCAGGCCAAATAATAATAGCATTGTGCAATTTTTGATTATTATTGCGTAATTTTTGTACAGCCTCCAAGCTTAAATCTTGATACAATTTAAGACTTGCAGCTTGTAGGGCTGGTTCCCATTTAACATTTTGGTCAATATTACCTTCAACCAAAATAAATGTGGGATCATGCTCATTTTTCTTCGTAACTATAGGGTTTTGTTGTAAAGTGTAAAAGCCAAACACGGTTGGTATAAGCATTAAAGCAATGCTTGCCATGCCACATTTAATGCGCAATTTAGGTTCGAAAATAATATAATATATGAACAATGCAGCACAAACATATATGCTAGATAGTGCATAAGCACCAACAATGGATGCTGCCTGTATCATCATAGGCCATGGTACAAAAGCTGAGCCTAGTTGCAACCAAGGAAAACCAGATAAAGCAAATCCTCTAAAATTTTCAAGCCCATACCATAAGCAAGCAAGAGCTACGCACTGGGCCATGGGGCTTAAAAATTTCTTAGATGAAAATGAGGCTAAAGAAAACAAACCACCATAAAAGCCAACGTAAGCACCAATAAATAATGCACAAGGTATAGCCAATGGCCAAGGTAAGTTACCTACATTATGTATGGGAATGGAGAGCCAATATAATGCCGCAGATGCACCAAGCAAGCCCACAAGCCAGCCCTTGCGCAATGCTTCTCCATAGCTTTTTGCATTGTTACCAATGGTAAAAAGGCTAAGTGGATACAAAAGCACCAAGATAGGAATATGGTAAAAAGTATTAGGAAAGCCAAACCATAATCCTATTATGCCAGCAAGCATTAGCCATGAATAAGAAATAAACGGCATTATTCTGAATTGTCTTCTTCTGGTTCGCTTGGAATTACTTTTTCCATTAAGATGCGTCGGATAAACTTTACATCAGCTTCTTTTACCGTAAAAGACCAACCATCAAGGATAAAAACCTCATCCTGTAATGGTACATGCCCAGCTTGTAAGCTTAGGTAGCCGCCAATGGTATCAACTTCATCTGACTCTATAAATACTCCAAACTCACCAAGATCTTCAAGATATGCTCGTCCTGTTAATTCAAAGGAATTATTACCAATGGGGCGGATATCATCTTCTTTTGGGGCATCGTGTTCGTCTTCAATATCACCCACAATTTCTTCAATCACATCTTCAATACTTATGATGCCAGAAGTTCCGCCATATTCGTCAATGGCAATGGCAATATGTATTTTTCGTGTGCGAAATTCTTGCAAAAGTTCGCGTATACCCTTTGTTTCAGGTACAAAAAACGGCTCTCGCATGAGATCGTCTACAGGGTCATTTTGCTTAAGAGGGTCCACAAGAGAGCGCAATAAATCCTTGGCATGAACAATGCCAATAATATTGTCTCTCGTGTCATTAAACACAGGAATACGAGAGTGTCCAGACTCAACAATAAATTTTGCTACATCTAGTAATGGTGACTGTGAAGGCACACAATCAATATCTGTGCGAGGGGTCATAACATCTTGCACTTGCATATCATCAATGCGCAATATGTTAAGGAGCATGGATTCTTCTTCAGCCGCAACTTCGCCATCAGCGCGAGCTTCAAGAATTGCTTTTTCTAATGATTCTTCATCGTCTCGGCGAAAAAGCTTACTAAGCCGAGACCAGAGCGTACTGTCGGAACCGCCGTCCAAAAGGGCCTCCGTGGTTAAAGTTAATAAAATACTAACAATATAATGTTAGCTGTTCATACGCATTCATAGTATGTTGTAGAAAGAAAAAAATCAATACGTCATTTATTTATTTTTTGCTACATGAAATTAAAAAGTAACTTCTTGAAATATTAAATGTTATTAATTTAGTCCCTGTTCTTTTTGTTTAATTCTATATTCCAACGCAAGATAATTGGTGCCAATGTGGGCACGCAATCGTTTTCATCATTGGGAAACCACATGATATTATCATTTCCTTCTTCCATGGTGGCCCAAGTATCAAAGCGCATACACGTTTGCCAGACCTTGGCTGACTCAAGATAATCATTAGATATAACACGAGAAGAAAGCCAAAGAGCACTCTTTTTCTTTTTTGCTTGTGGATTATTAAGTATTAAAAGGCATAAAATATGCGTACCTGCCTTTACCTTACTACCATAGGTTTCACTCACTGTGGTGCTGGTCATTATGCGCATGCCGCCTGCGGAAATGTCATACAAAACTATTTCATTGCATTGGTCTGGTCTATAGGACATGTATGGTTTTGTTAAGCCAAGTTTACTGTTAGGCAGTGGCTGGCTTGTACCTAAAGGCCAAATCCCCATACCCAAGAGGGCATATTTTGGTGGAGGGCAGCGTAGTGATTTACGCTTTTGCCCAGACTCCAATTGCAAGGGTATGTCAAAAAATAAATCAGTGAAATGACCATTTCTTTTGGCTAAGTTACATTTGCCTGTAAAATGAAAAAAAATAGTTTTTTGTGATTGGATAATATGAAAGAAAATACGGCAATTGGCGTTTTGCCATTGCTGAGCGGCAAAGGTTTCAATAAATTCAATAGTTAAAGAGCCGTTTTTGGCTTGAGTGCAAAAACCCTCACCCGAAGCACCAGCAAGGTCACCATCTATAACTTCTAGACGAAATTTTGTGCGCTGACCCATGGCTCTATTTATGAGGTCAGTTACAAGACGTTTTTTAAATGCAGTATGACGATAGTCGAAAATTCTTTTTCTGCATAATGGAATTATCCAATACAAAAAAATAGCAAAAGCAATGCTTGATGAAAAAAATAATAAAACGTCAAAAATTTGCATAGCTATCCAAGAATAAAAATTAAATTAAAATAAAAAAGCAACGTTTACAAAATAACAGAATTTTGTAACTTACGCAAATGTATTTCTAAACAAGAAAGTGCTGCAGGAGTTACTCCAGAAATTCTTCCAGCTTGTCCAAAGGTATGTGGTTTTAAAGTTTGAAGCTTTTCAATTACTTCAATGGAAAGACCAGCCACAGTAGTATAATCTAGGTCTTGCGGCAAAGCCATATTTTCTAAACGCATGGCACGTTTTACCAACTGCTCTTGCCGCTGTAAATAACCTGCATATTTGATTAATGTTTGACTCTCTGCTTGAACGTCTTTGTCAAATGTTTCAACTTCAGCACAAATTGGATAAATTTGCTCCAAGGTAAGGGCAGGGCGGCGCAGTAACTCAGCCAAGGTCATGGACTTATCTGTTTGACCTTCACCAGCATCACTTAATATTTCATTAAGCTTTGTACTAGGAGTTATGCGAGTGCTTTCTAATATTAGGTTTAAGCGCTCAACATTATTGTATTTATCTTCAAATATCTTCCACTGGTTATCACTTACAAGACCAAGTGCCCGCCCCTTGGCTGTAAGGCGTGCGTCGGCATTATTTTCACGCAAGAGTAAGCGATACTCTGCCCTTGATGTAAACATCCGATATGGCTCAAGAGTACCAAGCGTAATTAAATCGTCTATTAATACAGCTATGTACGCTTCTTCACGTCCAAGGATGAATGGCGGCATATCGCGTAAGTTATTGGAAATATTAATTGCTGCCCAAAGCCCTTGAGCGGCGGCTTCTTCATACCCTGAGGTGCCGTTAATTTGTCCTGCATGCCAAAGCCCTGATATTTTACGTGTTTCCAAGGTGGGTTTAAGTTGTACAGGGTTTACATAATCATATTCAATGGCATAACCAGGGCGTAGCATATGGGCATTTTCAAGGCCAGGCACAGAGCTTAAGAGCTTAATTTGCACATCAAGTGGCAAGGATGTAGATATGCCATTCATATAGCATTCAGGGCTATGTAGTCCTTCTGGCTCCACAAAAATTTGATGGCGCTCACGATCGGGGAAGCGGGCTATTTTATCTTCAATGGAAGGGCAATATCTTGCGCCTGTGCCTTTAATGACACCAGTAAATAATGGTGAGCGATCAAATCCTGTGCGTATAATATCGTGGGTTTGCTCATTGGTCCAAGTAATATAGCAAGAAATTTGCTCAAGATTAGACAAAGGACCATGAAAACTAAATCTTGGCTTTGGTTTATCGCCTGCTTGTTCTTCCATGCGGCTAAAATCAATGCTTGATTTTAAGATGCGAGGCGGGGTGCCAGTTTTTAGGCGGCCAGTTTCAAGGCCCAAGTCACGCAAACTTTGTGAAAGATGCACGGCTGGTGCATCGCCCATGCGTCCTGCAGATGTGGCCATATTACCAATATGTATGCGTCCGCTTAAAAACGTACCAGTGGTTAAAAGCGTATGTCTTGCTGTAAAGTGTAAGCCTTGTGCCGTTTGAACGCCACAAACCCGACCATTTTCTGTGTTAAGACCTTCAACACTGTCTTGCCAAATTTTAAGGCAAGGCTCTGCAAAAAGGCTTTGCTTAACAACATTCATATAGATTTCACGGTCCATCTGGGCTCGCGTGGCTCTAACGGCAGGGCCTTTGCTCATATTTAGTATGCGAAATTGTATGCCAGCAGCATCGGCCCAAATGCCCATCATACCACCTAGTGCGTCAATTTCACGCACCATATGACCTTTAGCTAAGCCACCAATGGCAGGATTGCAGGACAAATGCCCAATGCGGTCAATATTACCAGTAATTAGTAGGGTGTTATGCCCAAGGCGAGCCAAAGCCATGGCTGCTTCACAACCTGCATGGCCAGCACCAACTACTATTACGTCATAATTTGTATTCATATTTAATGCTTTAAATTTTGTATTTAATAATTATTTAGTACATTTATTGTGTGTCGTTCAATCTTTGCTATCATAATTTCATATAAATTACTTAACATTTACTCAAAAGTATAGGACGCAAGGAAGACGAAGCTTTTTACGAAGTGGAGTTCATCTAAACATAAATGACCGTAGTAAAAACAAAAAATGATGCAAACGATGCTGTTTCAGCAAATGTTAAAATGCCCATAATTGAGTTAATAGAGCACAAACCGTCGTGGCAACTATGGTTAGAACAAATGCATAACCTATAACACTACCAGCAGCTTCTGGTTTATCAATGGATGCGGCAGCACTCAAAACTTTAGATGGTGAAATAGCACCTGCAAGACCACCCCCAATGCCGTTGGCTGTAGCCAGTGTTAGTGGAGATGCGCCCATAGCTTCGGCTGTAGCCACTTGTAGCTTGGTGAGCATGGCCACAGAAGATGAGGCAGAGCCACTAATAAATCCTGCAATCAAACCCAAGAATGGTGTCGCCATTGGATAGGCAGTGCCAAAAAATACCGTGGCATTATTGGCAAGTATTAATACCATATTGTTGTTGGCAACAAGCTCCCAGTTAGCAAGTTTGCCAGAATGATTCATTAAATAGGCAATGCAAAAATAAACTGCCGTTGCAAGAACTGGTCTCCAACCTCTTTGTAAGGCTTTCGCAAACATCGGTCCTGCGGAATTTAGTTTAACCTTTAATATGGGCAAACAACAAATGGTACTTACAAACACCCAAAAATAAGCCTGCCAGAAAAAGCGAAGTTTTTCGGGGTTGCCAGGAATAATATCAAGTGGCATTTCCCATTGTTTGAAAACTATATCAAAAAATGGCAAAGTTGGCGTGTTTAAAATTAAAGATAATACCAATAATAATAACCAAGGGGAAGCCGCTTGAACTAGGCTGAATTTATTTATGGATTCAAAATCTTTAGCTGTGAGAACACTAGTATCTTGCAATTTGCCACCACGCAACTTTACATAGGCTAACAATACACAAGCAATTGTAATTCCAGCAACTATGGCTGTTACTGTAAGTAAGCCCACTTTAGCAAGCAAAATGGCCACAAAGCCTGAGCTCAATCCACCAAGCACAGCAGGCCAAAATCCTCGCACCATCAGTGTAAAACCGCCTGCAATGTGCAAGCATAAAAAGGCCACTATGGTTGATATGGCCGGCATGAATGAAGATAGACTAATACCCGCTTCAAATAAACTTTGCCCAGCAAAGGTTGCCATGACAACAGCAGGAATACCAAGCAATGCGTACATGCAAAATGCCAAATAACCTAAGCAGGGTATGAGTATTGCCGCTTTAACAGAATAACCAAGGGCCAATAAAATTGGTGGGAATATTGCCATTGACGCAGCGCCAAGACCAGTTAATAGTGTGCCAATACCTACGTTAATGAGTAACACTTGTACGGCTTTATCACCAGGACATAGGGTCTTTATTAGGGCAATAACACGGCCTAAAGCGCCACTTTCGCCCATAATTGTCACTTGCAATATGCTTGCTGCAATCACCAAACCCACTGGCAATGAGGCAATAACACCAGCAAAGAGTAAGTTAGGAATAATTTCTATGGCTGTATCAAAATAAAATATGGCCAAAATTATGGTCAAGGCAAGACCCAAAATGCCTGCAATATCTGCGGACAGTTTGCAAATAATTAATAAAAAAAGTACGAAAAGTAGTGGTGAAATAGCCAATAATGCAGATAATAACATAACTTGTCTTTTGTTTTAAGTGTGAGTATAAGGAAATTGCTTGGGCGTTAAAAGCCATCCAATGCGAATTTATTACAAAAAAAAAATGAAAATGCAAGTAGTTTGAAGTATAAAAAATTGCAATTTCATAAGGATTGGGAGTTTTAATTATATGGAATTAATAATGTTTTTGATAGATTTTGTCCTTAATATTGATAAACATCTTTTTGAGCTTGTTGCTAATTATGGCCTATGGGTATATGCTATTTTGTTTTTAATTGTATTTTGTGAAACTGGCCTTGTAGTCACACCATTTTTACCCGGTGATTCTTTGCTTTTTGCTACGGGTGTTGTGGCCGGTGCAGGATTAATTGGTTATGTTGAGGCCATGGCTGTTTTGCTAGCCGCAGGTATTATTGGTGATGCTGTCAACTATAATATAGGTCGATATGTGGGACCAGCCATATTTAAGAAAGAAACTAGATTTATCAAAAAATCCCACCTCATGGCGGCGCAAGAGTTTTATGAAAAACATGGCGGCAAAGCCATTGTACTTGCTCGCTTTATACCCATTGTACGCACCTTTGCGCCATTTGTGGCTGGTATTGCAAAGATGCACATGGCTTCATTTGTATTTTATAATGTAACAGGCTGTATTATTTGGGTTGGCTCATTGGTGAGTATTGGTTATTTCTTGGGTAACACTCCCTTTGCTCGTGAAAATTTTAGCCTGATAATCTATGCAATTATAATAATTTCTGTGCTTCCCATCGTTTATGAAGGCACAAAGGCATATCTTAAAAAGCGTAAAAACAATTCACTTTAATTATTAACTATATATTTTTTCAAGGCTAATAATCTTTCTGGCTAGCCCTCAATGCTGACTAAAAATGTAAGCTGGAAAAGCAAAGTTGGCATATTAATTTAGGATTACAAACTCTTAAAGTTAATGTGAATTATATAACAAATGTGTTTTTTTCTTTGCTATACTAATTAAGTGTCTTAGCATAAAGTTTATTGAAGTTTAATTTTTAATAAGATTTAAAATGTAAAAATAAGCTTGTAAATTTAATGTAATTATTTGTAAATTTTATATAAAATGACCTGTTGCATAAAATGTAACAGGTCATTTTTGTTCTAAATATGTTTAGCTATTTTTATAGGCAAAGAATTGTATATATGAAGAATAGTTTTGAATAATTCTATTTTTTAGTTATTTAAGCATGTATAAGCATGAGTAATTAATGTAGAGTGAGTTAAAAAATCTCTTGACTCTTTGTGAAAAAAAATACAAAAAGTATGACAGAGCTGAGCAGTCAGGATGATACTGCTAGCAGTGTCCACCCTAAATAAATCAAAAAAAGTTTAGGGATTTTTTTAAAGGAGTGAGTAAATGAATAGAAGGAAAGTTCTTGGTGGTATTGTAGGCCTTGGTGGTATGATAGCCGCTGGCTGCTTTACAGATGTTGCAAAGGCTGAAGCAAAGGAAAAAATGCAACGCTTTGCTCAGCTTGGTGGAGATTTTAGCTGGAAGCCACACAAATTAGATCCAAGCCAAGTGGCATCGTTAGCGCATGCTGCCTATCACTATAAAGGTTATGGTTGAGCCTATGGCGTCATGTACGGACTCATCGGTCTGATGGGTGAAAAATTTGGTGCTCCTTACTCTACGTTCCCTTTTAGCTGTATGGAATTTGGCAAAAGTGCAACCGCAGAATCTGGTGGAACCTGTGGCTGTCTTATGAGTGGCGCACAAGTGATATCTCTTTTCTATCCTCGCAAAATAGCAGTGCCATTACAGCAAGAGCTTTTCCGCTGGTATGAGGCAACAGCTCTACCAATTTTCCAGCCAGCAGCTGGAAGTGCTAAAATTGACGGCCCCTTAGCTAGCTCTGTGTCAGACTCTATTCTCTGTCATATTTCTGTAGCACGCTGGTGTAGCAAAACTGGTATTGCTTCTGGTGCAAAAGAACGCTCAGAGCGCTGCGCACGCATAACTGCTGACACTGCCGCTAAGGTTGCAGAACTTATCACAGCTCAAATGAATGGCACATTTAAACCAACTATTGGTCGCTCTGAAATGTATCAAAGCTGTACAGCAGAAGGCTGTCACGGCCCCAAACCTGAAAAATGGGAAAGCACATCCTTGAAAGGCTCAATGGAATGCTCACCTTGCCATACAGGAAGCGAATTTGTACAAGATAAAAGCAAAGACCATCCCTAGTATTTAATGCAATATACCTAAATAAAAAAGGAACGCTCAACTCGATGCGTTCCTTTTTTGTTGCAGTATGTTAAGCTTTGCCGTTAAAAAAACTATTCATCTTCTGGCAACATTATTGTCAAACAAGGTGACAAATGATCACTAGGACCAACAATGGCAAGGCAACGTACTTTTTCAAGTTTTCTATTACCCATTAAAAATAACACATCAAAGTAAATTCTATTGTCATTACTTTTTACACTAGCGGCTGCTTTGGTCATGGTAAATAGGTCATGCAGTCGTCCAGAGATGGATTGACCTTCGTCTTCTAGTCCTTTCGGTGGTGATATGTATTGATGATATAGATGGTCGGTCACCGCGTTGGTATCTTGAAGCCACTTTCCTAAGCTTGCTCGGTCACGTCAATAAGTACACCATCGGCAAGAGCCTCTTTCCTAGTGTAAGCATACACAAGTTCAAAATCTTCAAAGCTCATAAAAA
>CAYJOP010000032.1:0-20965 GCA_964371835.1 uncultured Desulfovibrionaceae bacterium | reverse complement strand
ACGAGCAAAGCACCCTACAAGTACAAATTGCCGCAAAACTTGCCCCATACCTTGCACTTAGACCTAATGAGCTTTGCACCTTGGAATGGGCAGACATAAACCTTGAAACAAAAGAAATCATTGTGCCAACCCATAAAATGAAAATGAAACGTGAACACCTTGTACCGCTATCCACTCAAGCCGTACATCTTATAAAACAACTTCCACAAGATAAGCCATATCTTTTCTACTCCCCCCGAAATAAAAAACCTATCACCACCGACAGCATTATAAGGGTATTGCATAAACTTGGCTATAACAGCACATTACACGACAAAAACACATTTTGCACTCACGCTTTTAGGGGGATGTTTTCAAGTATTCTGCATCAAAATTTGAAATACAATAGCGACATTATAGAGTTTCAACTTGCCCATGTTGAGAAAAACAAGGTCAAAAACTCTTCTAACAGGACACATTTAAGGTCTTATCTTGAAGAACGACAAAAAATGATGCAAGAATATGTTAGTTATTTGGATAGATTAAAAGAAAATTGTGAAAAATCAACTCGATAGATATAGTAATCAGATTTAGCTTTATTTTGAGTAGTTAATTATGAAATTCTATTTTACAAAGGTGGCCATTGTTGTGCGCTATGAAGCACGGCGACAATATAGATAGTAGTATTCTCTATGTCATAGCCATATACCAAAATATAGTTGCGGTGCATAATTAGTTCTCGTGTACCTTCAACACGCCCAAGCCTACCCTTTTGAGGTGCATGGAAAAGGCTTTCTGCAGTTTCATCCATAAGCGTATCTATTTTTATAGCTGCATTTCTGTTATCGGTGGCAATGTAGCGGACAATATGGTCACGGTCGGCAAGGGCTGGTTCTGTCCAAATAAGTTTCATTAGGATTGCCTGTCCAAAAATTCCTGTCTACGCTTTGCGGCTTCGGCTTTGGCTACTTCATGAGAAACTACACGCCCATCCTCGTAGGCTTGCATTCCAACTGCTACTTTTTGACGAAACCATATATCATAGCTATCTTCTTTCTGCGATTCGGCAACAAAATGACGCATAAAATCACGCAAAAGTTGAGCTGCAGTTCGGTCTTGTTGCTTGGCGGCAGAGGCAAAAGCTGTTTTTAGCTCATCATCTACACGAAAGGTGAATGTTCTTTCTTGCATACTGTTACTCCTTAAAATGTATTTCGTACATACCATGTAACACAACAACAAGCAAGCTTCATTTTTTACTTTTTATACGCTATTTTAGTTTGTGACGGTAGTATAGCAAAAAATTTAGCAAAAAGAGAAAAATATACTTTCCTTTTTTGATGGGAATGTTACTTATTTTTACTTGAAAGACTGGGATTTAAGAGGTGGTTCTGATTCATATTTTTGGTTTGGAATGAGTTCAGAGTACTATAGTCTATGTGAATCTCTCGATATTAATAAAATTAAAAGAGATTCAAGCAGTGAAAATATGTATTCTTTGCCTTCAAATATGGAGATTAATTTTAGCATTGATTTTGCAATTCAGTATATGAATTTTGAACTTAGCTATGAGCAAACATTTGAAAAGCTAGCAAAATTTTATAAATCCAATTCATTGCTTATGGATAAAGGTTTTGTGCCGACATACGATGGACTTGGGCTTCCTTTTAGACTGGACCTTTGCAAACTCGGAGAGGAGCATCCACACTATACAAGTTCATTAATACCACTTAATAACACTCTAAACACCATTCTTGAAGTCATGGATGAATTTAATAAGTTTTATAAAATGCTTATATGACTATATGGACGCAAAGAATCAAAATTCATTAAGAAAATATATTTGGTACTCATAATGGTACTCAAAAAATATAAAAAAAAAATAAATTTAATATTCATAGATAATTACTATATATATTCTATTCCGCCCTCGGCACCAATCCTTAAAAAATACATACAAAATGATAAGCTCTAAATCTGATAGATCAAAGGTTTGGAGCTTTTACATTATCACCACTCCTTGTTTTTGCATGTTCTATTTTGTAATTCGAGCATTTTTCATGAAGGAAAAGTGGGAGTATGAAAAATAATGATTGCAGGATTAAGCATGGAAAAGCAAGGGGTTTTGCTATTTTGCACTTCATATTGGGGAGATTTATGACTTTAAAACAATGCTTTTTTTATCATTGATACGATATTTCAAGCTCATCTTAAAAATTTATGCCATGTAAACGTATTTTATTACAGCTTGGATTAATTATATATTTTACAAGTCCACGCTTATTTACCATCTTTGCGTGTAGCTTGAACTATAATGCCTATCATAATTCCAAGATATGCCATAACTAATGCTTGCCACCATCTTTGAAAAAAGTTGTGCCCAAACACACCACTAGCCAAAAAAGCACCCCACCCACACCAGAAAAACGTGCCTATTTGCCAAAATAACTTACTATCCAACGAACCTTCTTGTTTTTTGGAGGTTAATTTGCTTGCCTGCACAAGAGGTTTAAATTTTTTATATCCCCACCACAGCATACCAAACAAAAAAATCATTATAAAGCAAAAACCAACAATTCCATTTTCACTAAGAAATTGCAGATAAATATTGTGTGGGTGACTTAGAATAATCTTACTAACGGCAGTGGGGTCATCACTCATTGCAATGGAGGTATTCGTATACTGACCAATACCTGCCCCAAATATAGGAAATACTTTAAATAAATCACAAGCCAAATCCCACAAAACCCAGCGGGCATCTTGTGCTATTGTGTTAAAGTTAAATCGAAGTTCGGCAATACGCATAAAGCCTAGTAAAAAAATGAAAATTGCCAATAATATTTCTCGTGAAATAATTCTCCAAAGAATTACTCCTAACAAAAAAGCAGCGGCAAGCGTTATGTAGGCATTGCGAGTATAGGAAAAAAGCATCAAAAACAAAGAAGGAGCTAGTAAGGTTATAGTAACAAAAATGGACGCAAATTTAAGAGTAGGTCGTAAAATTAGAAAGACAGCACAAGCTGGAATTAAAGTTAAAGCAATATAATTGCCCACACGGTAATCGCTAAATGAACCTGTAAGCCTGCCAACTACTGTGGGAGTATTGTGTATGATGTCATAGCCTGTAAAATATTGATGAACACCAATAAGGCCTTGAATAATTAAGGCAAACACCAATGCCCAAACAATTTGTTTAAGCTCTCGTAAGTTGCGTACACACTCCATGGCAACAAATGGCAGGGTAAACGAGGTAAATGAGTGAAGTAAAACAACATTAAAACTCTCTGAAATATTTTGTGAAAACAACACACCGCAAATCATAAATGCATAATAAAACACAAAATACACTTTGCCATCAAAAAGTCTTAAACAACTGTCTTTATAACCAAAAAAATGAAAACCCAATAAAGAGGCTAAACAAAGAACTGAGAAAAAATCACGAAAAAAGGGATCTAGAGTGAATGTAACTAGATAAAGCAAAAAAAAGCAACGCATGGCTAAACGCCAATGCGAGGCTTTCTTGAGATTACTTGCTAAACTATCCAGTTTTAATAAAGACAAAACATCCCCCAAATGTGTAAATATCAAAGGAGAATTTAAAATTATGTAAAATATCTAACTTTGTCAAATAAAATCAAATAATTTTTTAATATTATAACATTCAAGGATATGCAAAAATTACTGTGGAAAAATAATACAATATCATGTTAATTTTAGGTTAGCTTCAGCTTCGTTATGATAAAAAATAATCTAGAGCGTATTTGCAAGCTGTAAATAGCATTGTAAAGGCTAAAATAATTTTAATTATATTGGCTGGCATAAATTTTTGCATGCGCGCACCCAAATACATGCCACAAGCACCACCAATTCCAAAAAGCAAGCCCAAGATCCAATCTGGTGCCACAGAAAACTCAGGGTAATAAGGTGCAATAGCTTGATAAAAAGCAACAGCAGCTATGGATGTTACAAATGTTCCCATAAGCGTTGCTCCTGCCACTATGTATACTGGTAAGTTGAAAAAAGTTACAAAAAATGGAGCAATGATGGCTCCGCCGCCAATACCGTAAATTCCCCCCACTATGCCCACAATAAAACTTAAAGAAAAGATTCCCAGCAGTGGAATATTATATACAGCATCATAAAAGCTAAAGCTTAATTTATGAAAATTTAAACTAATTATTTTCACTACATTAACATCTTCTCCACTGCCATCCATGCGCAATTTTTCTTGTAATTCACTATTATTACTATCTATTTTATTTTTCCGCATGGACATTATCATTTTTGCACTGATATACAATAGCACCATTGCAGCAAACAGCTTAAAATTATTAGCATTTGGCAAATAAATCACCCTAACTACTGCCCCAATAAAAACTCCTGGCAAGGTGCCAAGCACCACAATCCAAACCAATGGCCAAACCAAACGACCTTGCCTTGCATAACTATAAACTCCGCTAGGAATAGCAATAATATTAAATAATTGATTGGTGGCACTAACAGAGGGATGCACATATCCAAGAAAGGACATTTGAAATGGCAAAAGTAAAAAAGCACCAGAAATACCGCCCATGGAGCCTAAGAATGAAATAAAAAATGCAACTAAAGGAGGTATTAAAGGGTTAACTTCAACTCCAGATATGGGAAAAAACATCACCTTCTCCTTTGCTTTTTAAAAAAAATTTCATAAAAACAAATGTATTAGCTATTAATTCCTTGAGTAAATATTTGTAAAGTTATTTATGGCATGACCTTATTAAAAAATAGCCTTGCCCTTTGTTTCATCTATTTTGTCTTACTATATAATTTTATTCTATTTTAATGCTTTTTGCAACCATGTAATTTTTAATATTATAACAATCAATTATTGTAAATTTAGTAAATGCAATAAAAAAACCGTGAGTTCTGACCTTGTCAAAACTCACGGGATTCGGTTAAAATTAAAGCGGATTTTTAATTTATAAGTCTTTTTTATCAAGCCAATATTTCAAAGCTCTCATTAAGTTTGGTGGATCTATAGGCTTAGTTAAATAGTCATTTAAGCCCATCTTGATGCCTCGCTCTTTATCTTCCTTCATGGCATTGGCAGTAACAGCAAGAATGGGAAGCACTTCAGCACTATATTTTTTACGAATAACACCAGTTGCTTGTATACCGTCCATAACTGGCATTTGCATATCCATAAGTATCAAATCATATTGTTTTTTATCAGCCATATCAACGGCAATTTGTCCATTGTCTGCCATGCTCACTTTGGCATTAGTCTTTTGCAATAGTTCTTCCATGATAAGTTGATTAATCATATTATCTTCAACTACTAATATATGCTTACCGCTTAAATCTATATTTATATCACCTTCTTCTAAGATTTCAGTTTCAACACCAGTTTCTGATGTTGGTTGTAAAAATAAAAGTATGGTAAACGTCGTTCCCTTACCCACTTCACTTTCTACAAAAAGCTTTCCACTCATAAGCTCCACAAGGTGCTTACTAATGACAAGGCCAAGGCCCGTGCCACCAAAGCGACGAGTAATGGATGTATCTGCTTGCGCAAAAGCCTTAAACAGAAGTTTTTCTTGTTCTTTTGAAATACCAATGCCTGTATCTGAAATTTTGATGCAGACTGGCACTGTATTTTCTGGAATATCCATATCTTTTACTAAATCATCACAGGCGCAACAAGCTATATTAACGCCGCCCTTTTCAGTAAATTTTATGGCATTACCCACAAAGTTGTTTAAAATTTGCCCAATGCGAACAGGGTCGCCCACATAAAAGCCATTCATACTTGATTCAATAGTAAAATCTAGTTTTAAGTTTTTACTCTCTGCGCTGTCTTGATAAATAATCAAAGCCTGTTCACACACAGCTTGCAAACTAAAATGTAAATTCTCAAGCTCAACCATGCCAGCTTCAATCTTAGAAGTATCAAGCACATTGTTAATAATACCTAGCAGACTTTTGCCAGCCATTTCAATTTTTTTAATATAATCACGCTTTTTATCTTCATCTTCATCACTATTTAAACATAGATGAGCAAGGCCAATAACTGCGTTTAGTGGAGTGCGAATTTCATGGCTCATATTGGCCAAAAATTCACTCTTCATGCGGCTTGATTCATCTGCTTTTTCAACCATATCACGCATGGATTTTACCATGGTTTGCAAGGCTTCGTACAAATCTCCAATTTCATCATTTCGCTTAAACTCAGACAGATTATGTACTACCTGCGCATCATCATCATTTTTGTCTTTAGGCGCAGTGGAAAATGATTTATTTTTTGAGCTACCTACAAATAAATCCAAAAAGCTTTCATTGGAAGATCCAAGGTCAAGGTCTTTATCCAAAACACCTTTTGCTACTTGCTCAGCATATTGAACAGCCTTCAAAAGTGCTTCCAAAATATACTTAATATATGAGGAAATAGTCATAGTTAAAATAATTAAAATGGCAATGGCGATGGCTATGGAGCTACGGCGAATTTTCTCACCAGGGGCAGAAAGTTCTTTTATATCTTTAACAGCAACTGCAATCCAGTTTGCTTCGGATAAAATGTCAAAATAAGCTACTTTTTCACGCCCTTCATAGGTAAAACTTAGGTTACCCTTTTCAAGACGTACAATTTCATACCACCAATCATACTCAAACAAAGATCCCTTTAAAACCTTTGACTCATCCTTGTGAATAAAAACAGTGCCAGCCTTATCTGCAACAAATATGTAGCCATAATCACCAAGTAGCATGCGCTCGCTCATGGTGTCTGTAAGCCTTGAAACGTTAAAAACTACGCCCAAAATGGCGTTGGTCTTGTTGTCATACACAGGCGAAGCCACAGAATACACAACGTCACCTTCATATAAATATGGTGCACCAATTGCAACTTTACCCTGCAGGGCTTTTTTGAAAAATGGTCTATCGTTAAAATTTGTGCCTATGAGTTCTTTTTCAGTATGAGCAAGCATTTTACCATCAGGAGATATAATACCCAACATTACATAATAATAAGTATTACGCATGTTTACAATGCGTTCATTAACACTTTCTTCATAAGCTTTAAACATAATAGGGTTGCCAGAAAGGTAGGGCTGCAAGATGCCAGTTTGTGAAAGAGAGATGGCATTTAGTACGTTAAAGTCAACACCAGCTTTAAGCTCAACCAAGGCGTTAGCAATGGCCATTTTTTGTGAGGACGTACTGGATGCTTTCAAAGCTTCAATACTTGACTCATAAGTATAAACTGTTGATATAAACAAACCTATTGATGTAAATAATAACACTGGTAGGAGTATTTTAGGTAAAATTTTCAAAATGTTCTCTCCAAGTACGTGTACTAACAAATTTTGTAATATTACTCAATATTTTTTTTACCAACTTTTAACACAAACCCCTTGATTAGATTATCATGCATAGTATACAATTGCAATTATATTATCACAAAAGGCATGAGATGCACACAGAAATAGAAAGAAAGTTCCTTGTTACCAATGACTCTTGGCGCACAAAGTCAAAGCCAACTGAGTTTTGGCAAGGATATATTTACTCTGATTCAACATGTCTTGTTCGTGTTCGTATTGAAGGTGAGCTAGCCTATTTAACCATAAAAGGCCCCAAAAATGGCATTGCTCGTCCTGAATTTGAGTACGCAATACCCAAAATAGAAGCGGAGGAATTGTTGCAAAACCTTGCTCACAAACCGCTAATTCACAAAGTGCGTCATACACTTCATATTGGTAATCATTTATGGGAAATAGATGAGTTTTGCGATGAAAATACGGGGCTTATAGTGGCAGAAATAGAATTAAATGTTGAAAATGAATTTTTTACAAGGCCGCATTGGCTAGGAAAAGAAGTAACTTTTGATGCGCGCTATCGCAATGCATCGCTTGCAAAATTGCCATATTCCACATGGACTAAACAAGAAAAGGATGAAAATTAATGAGCTTACTTGGTAACATTTTATGGTTTATACTTGGTGGAGTTTTTACTGGTATACTTTGGTGGTTTTTTGGAGCTTTAGCCTTCATATCTATTATAGGAATTCCTTGGGGTAGAGCTTGCTTTGTTATAGGAAGCTTTGCATTTTTCCCCTTTGGAAAAGTTGCCATTTCAAGGCAAGTGCTCACTGGAAAACACGATCTTGGCACAAGCGGTTTTGGATTTTTTGGTAATATCATATGGTTTTTACTTGCTGGCATCTGGATTGCCATTGGGCATGTTTTATCAGCCGTAGCTTGTGCAATTACCATAATAGGTATTCCTTTCGCTTGGCAACACTTAAAACTTGCAGCTCTCACCCTTTGCCCCATAGGCATGACCATTGTTCCTGCTGATGTGAGTGAACTTGCCCACAAAGAACATGCAAAAAAACTTTATGATAAGATAAAAAATTAAAGCAAATTAGTCGAACGTTAACAACATATGGAAAAATATTGTTAACGTTCGACTAGTTATTCGGAGCTGAAAAAGTCATTTTCCAATGACTTTTTGAAAGGCACATTGGCTTCAAATACCCCTTTGGGGTCGCCAGAAATTAATTCTGGCTTATTTTACGCCATGCGGAATTTTTCTGTAAGAAAAATTCCGTTAGCCGAAACTTGAAAAACTTATTTTTTGCACCATAAAATTGCCATAAATTCGCATTCAATGCTCATATTTCTGGTAATTTTATTGGTTTATTTGGATTTAAAAATATTTTATTTTAAATAGTTATTATGTTTTTCAGTGTCGACTAGTTATATTATTTTAATATCTTCCACACATCAGAAGCTTGTTGCATGGCATCTTTATTTTTTGCAATTTCTCCTGCTTCATAAGCACAAAATGGTAAGCTTGCTTTAAGTTCCCAGTTCAAATACTCACTAATACATTTAAATTGCCCTTCAATAAGGCTATGCTGAATATTATCCACACCTTCTGCGCCAGTATTTAACACTATTACTTTTTTTGGGTTTTGTTTCAAAAATTCCACTCTTGAATAAAATTTATCCACAATGAGTTTAAGTTTTGTGGACATTCCCCACCAGTATACAGGGGTGCTAAATATAAGCACGTCAGCTTCTTCAATTTTGTCTATTACGTCCTTGGTATCATCTTTTTGCACACAAACTCTATGGCCCTTTTGACAAGAATCACAATGTAAACATGCAGATATATTTATCTTATAAGCTGATATATTTTCGCATGATGCTTGTAAATTTTCCTCAATACCTTTTTGGGCCTCTTGCAATAAAATTGCAGAATTACCCTTAGGCCTTGGACTACCACAGATGCATAAAATTTTCATGCTCAAACCTACTTGCCCAAGAAAGCAACAGCCTCAATTTCCACCAAAACTCCAAGTGGTAGACTTTTAACAGCTACACAAGAGCGAGCTGGAAAAGGCTCGGTGAAAAATTGCTTATAGGCTTCGTTAACTACTGGAAAGTCAGCCATATCAGTTAGAAAAACAGTAGTTTTCATCACATCAGCAAGGCTTGCGCCGGCAGCTTCAAGCACAGCTTGCACATTTTTGCAACATTGCACAGCCTGTGCGCCTACATCACCTTCAACAACTTTACCAGTGGCAGGGTCCACAGGAATTTGGCCAGAAGTGTAAAGCAAGTTGCAAGCACGAACTGCTTGACTGTAAGGTCCAATGGCAGCTGGGGCTTTGTCAGTACTAATAATTTGTTTCATAATTTCTCCTAATATACGGTTGTTTCCGAAATTTTACTTTTAAATTTCTGCTGGTAACTTACAAAAATTTACCAAGAGCGTCCACAAAATATTGTAGTGAGTTTCAATATTTTTGTAAGTATTAACACCTAAATTCATACAATTTGATTAAGCTTAACAAATGTCGACACTTGATAAGCTAAGCTTAAGCACATCGCATACAAATGTTTAATAATGTTTAATCACCAGTAAAGTCAAATTAATATTTTTTCTTTTTATAACAAAGAACTACATATATTTTCTTGTGACGTAAATTAAATATATCAATTTTTAGCGATTGTTAAATAATTAACAAACAACCAGTATAAAATAATACCATTTAATTTCATGATGTTAAAAGTATACAAATTGCAAACTATCATAAATACAGCAAAAAATAGCTTAAAACAAAGAAATTTAAGTTATGGAAAAATTCTTCACTTAAACGCATATAAAAATAGATAATTTTAATTTAAAAATTTTTTTTAGACATAGCTTGACATTTTTTTAACAAGATAATAGGGTCCGAAATGTCGACATTGACCATTGAGTGAAAAGACTTGATTTCATATCAACTCTATTTACTCAAACAAAACATTATAAATGCGGTACTTAGGAGCATTATTATGAACTTAGCAAAATTTCCACGCCGTGGTTATTTACAAAGCGATACTCCCATTGAGTATTTACCAAACCTTTCTAAAGCCTTAGGTGGCAAGGTGAACATCTACATCAAGCGTGATGACTTACTACCAGGCACATCTGGTGGCAATAAAACTCGTAAGCTTGACTTTTGCATTGCCGACGCCATGGCAAAGGGTGCAGATACCATTATAACTTGTGGTGCTGTTCAGTCAAATCACTGTCGCTTAACCCTTGCTTGGGCAAAAAAAGAAGGGCTTGACTGCCACTTTGTTTTGGAAGAGCGTGTTAAAGGCTCATATAAGGAAGATGGTTCTGGAAATAATTTTCTTTTTCATTTACTTGGTATAAATAGTATTCGTGTTGTGCCAGGTGGTTCTAACATGATGGATGAAATGGAAAAAACCGCCGCCGAACTTAACGCAAAGGGTCGCAAAACATATATAATTCCTGGGGGTGCTTCCAATACCATTGGCGCATTAGGCTATGTGAATTGCGCAGAAGAAACCCAACGCCAACTTTTTAATGAACAAATCTCCATTGACACTGTTGTTGTGCCAAGTGGTAGTGCTGGCACTCATGCAGGTATGGTTGTGGGCATGGCATGCAATAACACAAATATCCCTGTCATTGGTGTAAATGTTAGCCGTGTTAAGGACGTGCAAGAAGAACTTGTTTATAAACTAACCAAGGCTACTGCTGAGCTTATAGGTGTAAATGTTCCAGCTCGTGAGCAAGTGGTTTGTTTTGATGAATATGTTGGCGATGGTTATTCATTACCAACTGACGGTATGATTGAAGCTGTAACCTTATTTGCCCGTACTGAGGCAATCCTGCTTGACCCAGTTTACTCTGGTAAGGCTGGCGCTGGGCTGATTGACCTTGTGCGTAAAGGTTACTTTGCTAAAGGTTCCAATGTGTTATTCCTACACACTGGTGGTTCGCCGGCACTTTACGCCTATCAAGGAATTTTTGCTAACAAATAGTATGCTTGCCCCTCAATATGTTTTGAGGGGTTTTTTTATAAATCATGGAGGAGTGAAAAGATGCATGAAGAACAACAACCTAAAACCTTAGAGCTTTATGGTGGTATTTTAGGCGGTTTAGTACCATTACTTGTACTTGTTATTGGCTTGGTTTGGCTTTCTGTTACTGAACGTGGCGGCACAAAACCATTTTGGGCTTGCGCATGGATAGCCATTGTTGTGGGTCTGTTTTTTGCGCGTAATAAAGCCGAATATTGCAATGCTGCCATGCGCGGCATTGGAGATAAAACAGGCATTGTTATCGTAACAGCTTGGCTTTTTGCAGGTGTTTTTGGAAAACTTATGGCAGCAGGCGGCCTTGTAAACGGCCTACTCTGGCTTGGTATGACCACTGGTGCTGAAGGCAGCATCTTTACCATATGTGTATTTTTAGCAGCCATGACCTTCGCACTAGGCACTGGCACAAGTACAGGCACATGTATTGCTCTAACACCTGTACTTTTCCCTGCTGGATATTTCCTTGGGGCTGACCCTGTTTTCTTAGGGCTTGCCATTTTGTCTGGTGCGGCCTTTGGTGACAACTTAGCACCAATTTCTGACACAACCATCGTATCTGCCTTTACCCAAGGCGCAACCATGCGTGATGTTGTGCGTAGCCGTACCCCATTAGCTATTGTAGCGGCAAGCATTTCTGCTGTAGTGTTCTTGATTTTCGGCGGTGGCGGTGAAGTTAAGGTATTACCTGAAATTGCAGCCACACTAAACCCCATGGGCATATTGATGCTTATACCATTGATCATTGTGGTAATATCCGCTCTCATGGGCCGCCATATTATTGAATCTTTAATCTATGGCAACGTAAGTGCTGCTATTATGGGCATTTTAATCGGAACCATTAAAATTGGTGATATTTTCTCCATTCCTGCCAAGCGTGGAATTAGCACAGGCCTAGTGGAAAATGGTATTCAAAGTACCATTGGCGCAATTATTTTTGCCATTCTTATCCTTGCTGTAACGCAAATTCTTGTGGAAAGTGGCATACTATTAAAAATCCTTTCCATGGCTGAAAAGTTCATTGCAAAAAGTGTTCGTCAGGCAGAATTGTTTATTGTTGGCGTAACCATTGCTGCATCTATTCCAATTTCTGCCAATGCCCCTGCAGAACTATTAGTTGGTCCATCTCTTGTAAAACCTGTTGGCCAACGGTTTAACCTAGCACCAGCGCGTGCCGCAAACCTTATGGACTGCGCAGTGTGTACCATATTCTTTATTTTACCATGGCACATTGTTGTGGCTGCGTGGTATGGCGCCCTAGTTTCTGCTTGCCAAACCTATAATATTGTACCTCCAAACATTAGCTCAGCCTTGTACAATCCATACTCTTGGGCCTTACTTGCTGTGCTATTATTCTCCATCTTCACTGGATGGAACAGAAAATATGCAACAAATCCTGCTTAGGCATTGCACTTTGTTGTTAATTTAGTTACTATCAGGGGGAACTGTTGTTTCCCCTGATTTTGTCAAACAAGCTTTGTTTGTTTGGCGGTAAGCAATGAAAATCATTAATTAACGGGCAAGGTAAACACACACTTTACTTAATTTTCTAGTCGTGATGACTTAGTCAACACTCTCAGGCTGATCTATCAGCCTGATTTAATCGAAGGTAAGCATGGCACCAGCACTTACATATAGCGAAAAAGTAGCAAACTTTTTGAAGAATAAACTGCTCAATGGCAAACTTTCACCTGGTGATAGGGTAAATGAAGTTGCTCTTGCCACTGAGCTTGGAGTTAGCCGCGCACCCATTCGCGAAGCCTTGCACATGCTAGTGGCTGAAGGCCTTGTTATAAACAAACCGCAACGTGGCAAATTTATTACACCAATTACTCCTGAAGAAATTCGCAATAGCTACTTTATCGGTGCAGTGTTGGAAGGTGCCGCCGCTGCACAATGTGCTCTTGATTTTACAGAAGAAGATTTTTGCCGCATGCAAAGCATACTTGAGCAAATGCGTCTTGGAGCTGAGCATAACCATAGCATGGATACACTTGCCCCACTTGATACAGAGTTTCATAATGTAATTTTTGACCGCATAAACAACCCAACATTACGCGGAATTTGCAAAGATTCGTGCTTACGCATTTCTAAATTTCTACTCTTTCGACATTGGCAACATGCTTATAATTCACAAGAATTTTATGATCGCCATGAAAAAGTATTCCAAGCCATACGCATTGGCAATGCCATGGGCATTGAGAGTGTAATTCGCGAACACTATATTGAGTCTGGCAAAAGAATTTCACAAATTATGCAATTAAACCTAACTTCAAATAGTATAGTTAATTAATACTGAAAAACACAATTTTGTCGGCTATTAAAAGCACTGCTTACAAAATTACTATGCCTGCGCAATATTTTCAAACCAAGGTGCATCAAGCATTATCCTTGTATAATTCATTGTGCCTTCAAGTATCAGCTAATTTATGTTAAACATATTACATGCCAAGCATTAATTTTACATTGATGCTTTTTTTCTGCTTTAAATGCACTTGCCACATAAATGCATTTTGAATATAATTACATAGTAAAAAAATAAGTTTTATTTGCAACATGCTATTATTTAATACTAAAATGGAGATTAGAATATGCCACAAAGGTGTGAACAGCAAAATAATTGCTCCTTCAACAAAGCTAATAATTTAATTTGCAATAGTTTCAGTGAGTTAAAACATCACAATAATACGGACTGTCAAAAATATTTTACATCCAATGGTCAAAAGCGTGGATTTATTCAAATGGGTGAACTTTCAGACTTTTGGATTCATATGGGTACAAAGTGCAATTTAAGCTGTCCATCTTGCTTTGAAGGAGCAGGGTCACAACCTAATCGTATAGAAACTTTAAGCTATGCTGAAGCTAAACCTATTATTTTTGAAGCCTTAGATTTAGGCGTGCAAAAATTTTCCTTCACTGGTGGTGAACCATTTATACATAATGATTTCATAAAGATATTAGATTTAGCCTTGGAGTATCGCCCCTGCCTTATACTAACCAATGCCACAACCCCCATAGAAAAGCATTTGCCAACTCTTGCAACTCTTGCAGATAAATACAATAAATTATACATAAGAGTCAGCATTGATTACCCAAATGAACAAATGCATGATAAAGAGCGTGGTCAAGGCACTTTTAATAAGGCCCTTACAAATTGTTCAAAGCTTGCTCAAATGGGTCATGTGATTTCCATTGCCAGACGCAAAGTTGATAATGAAAATGAAACTGAAATTACAGCACAATTTAATAAACTTTTTGAGCAATACTCCATACCACAAGACACCAATATAATTGCCTTTCCTAACCTTTTAATGTCTACAGATGACAATAAAAACCCTGAAATAACAGAGTATTGCATGACCACATATAAAACTGAACAAGATCGTGATAATTTTATGTGTTGCCATTGCATGATGCTTACTAAGAAAAATGGTGAATTTTGTTTTTATCCTTGCACCTTAGTTAATGATGATGACTCGTATATTCTAGGAAAAACCCTTAGCGCAGCTCGTAAAAGTAAAAAAATCATACTTAGGCATCCGCGCTGTTTTGCTTGCTTTGCACATGGAACTTCCTGCTCAGAACCCACTAACTAGCTGATATAAGGTATAATTATGAACAAATGGCTAAAACTTACATTAATTATCATTGTACTTGGAGTAATTTTTTACCTAGCAAGAGAAAGTGGACTTGCAACTAAGCTTGGTGAATTACAAGACTTTGTTAAAGCACAAGGTGCACTTGGTGCTTTGATTTTTGTACTCATTTACATTGTGACCACTGTGCTTGCTCTGCCCGGCTCTGCTTTAACCATCATGGCTGGGGCTATTTTTGGATCAGTCATTGGTACAGCAGTTGTTATTGTAGGGGCAACCATTGGTGCATCATTATGTTTTTTAATTTCAAGGTATTTTGCCAGAGACCTTGTGCTCAACATGCTTAGTAAAAATGAAAAATTTCAAAAACTTGACCATCTTACTGAAAAAAACGGCTATATAATTGTAGCCATTACCAGACTTGTGCCCATCTTCCCATTTAATTTATTAAATTATGGATTTGGCTTAACCAAGGTACCTTTTAAAGTTTATGTTTATTGGTCTGCCCTATGCATGCTACCTGGAACCATATTATATGTCGTGGGTGCAGATGCCATTTCAACAGCCATTCGTGAAGGTACAGTGCCTTGGTCTTTGTTATTTATTGTTGCATTAATCCTTGCAATCCTAGTTGTTATTGTCAAAAAAGCTAAAGCTAGCTTAAAGGAATGATTATGATTATATCACCACTGGACGAACATAACGAAAAATTATTGGAAAACGTACACCCTAAGGATAGAATTAATCCTACACCCAAGCCAATGTACAACCTTGTAATTATTGGTGCTGGTTCTGCTGGACTTGTGAGCGCTGCCATTGCTGCGGCTTTGGGGGCAAAGGTTGCTTTAGTTGAGCAAAACCTTATGGGTGGAGATTGCCTAAATGTTGGTTGTGTACCTTCAAAATGTCTCATTCGTCCTGCAAAGTTGGCAGCTGACATGCAAGCTGGTACAAAATTTGGCCTTAAGCCAAGAACAATAGAACCAGAAGAATTTAGCAATATAATGCAAGAGCTTAGACGCATTCGTGCCCACATAAGCCCTGTGGACTCCGTGCAGCGCTTCACCAACCTTGGTGTTGATGTTTTCTTGGGCAAGGGGTTTTTTAGTGCAAAACATCAAGTAAGTGTTGGTGAGCATGTGCTAAATTTTCGCAAAGCAGTAATTGCCACTGGCGCAAGGGCTGTAAGGCTGCCCATTAACGGATTAAGTGATGATGATGACGACATTCTAACCAATGAAAATGTTTTTAACTTAACCAGCTTACCAAAACACATTCTCTTTATGGGTGGTGGGCCAATAGGTTGCGAGCTGGCTCAAGCTTTTAGACGCTTAGGTTCTGAGGTTAGCATCATTCAGCGTGGCACTTTCCTACCTCGTGAAGATAAAGATGCATCGGAAATATTAGCAAAGGTTTTTCTTGATGAAGGTATTAATGTGCATCTTGATTCAGAAATTTTCAAGGTTGAAAAACTTGAGAATGGCCTAAACAAGGCCCATATAAAAAATAAATCTGGTCAAACATACACTGTTGAAGTGGATAAAATCTTTATGGGCCTTGGGCGTGCGCCCAATGTTGAAGGCCTTGGCCTTGAAAATGTTGATGTAGAATTTGATAAAATTAAAGGTGTTAAGGTTGATGATCACTTACGCACCACTAATCCCTACATTTTTGCTGCTGGTGACGTGGCCATGGCCTTAAAGTTTACGCATGCCGCTGATATTGCAGCTCAAATTGTTATCCAAAACGCTCTTTTTTTTGGTCGTAAAAAACTAAGCGCCCAAATTATTCCTTGGTGCACCTATACTGAACCAGAAATTGCGCATGTGGGACTTTATGAAGATGAAGCCAAAAAACTTGGGCATGAAGTTGATTTTTATAAATATGAATTAGATGAAAATGACCGTGCTCTTGCTGATAGAGAGGCCCTTGGCTTTGTAAAAATCATGACCAAGAAAAAGAGTGGAAAAATACTTGGTGCAACCATTGTTTCAGCTCATGCTGGTGATATGATTAGTGAAATAACAACTGCTATGCATGCTGGCATGGGGCTTGGTAAACTTGCAACTGTTATACACCCCTACCCAACTCAAAGCTCAGCTGTGCAAAAGGCAGCACAATTATACAATAAAACTAAACTTACACCATTTGCTGCTAAGATATTAAAATTAATTGTAAATTATCAACTAAACAAAAAACCTAAGACTTCATAAAATATGAATAGTACGTTGGTACTAATGACTCGCTTTCCTGAAGCTGGCAAAGCAAAAACACGCCTCATCCCACATTATGGTGCGGATGGGGCTTGTGCATTGCACAAGCAAATGACTGAATTTACAGTTAAAGAAGCTATGAACTTAGACGTTTGCGTACAAGTTCATTACACAGGTGCAAGTTTTGAGGCCATGCAAAATTGGCTAGGAAAGTTTGCAAACAGTGAGCAAGACTGCCAAAGTAAGCTTGAATTTATACCTCAAGTGAATGGAGATTTGGGCGATAAAATGTATACAAGCATTGCAAATGTTTTAAATAAACATAACAATACTTCAACGCATAAGCCCAAAAAAATAATAATAATTGGCAGTGACTGCCCCAACAATCGCTGTGAAAACATAAAGCATGCCTATAACTTACTTGATAATCACAGTTGCGTCATAGGCCCAAGCGAAGATGGCGGCTATTATCTTATTGGGTTTGCTGCAAGCAATGCAGCTGATTTTATTAATAAGATTAAGCCTTTATTTTATAATATAACTTGGGGTACAGACTTGGTATTTGCCCAAACTTTGGCAAAAATTAAGCAAGCAAAACTGTACTATGCTGTTTTGCCAATGCTTAGCGATGTGGACTTGCCGCATGACGTACCACAAAAAATTTCTGTTATTATTCCAACACTTAATGACGAGGAAAGTCTTAACAATCTATTATACTACTTGCCATCTGCTTTTAATACACAGGTCATCATTAGTGATGCCAGTAACACAAGCAAAACCAAGGAAATTGCAAATAATTACCATACAATATATGTAAAATCTGCACCTGGGCGCTCAAAGCAAATTTTATCAGCTAAAGCCAGTGCAACTGGTGATATAATCCTTTTTTTACACGCAGATAGCACCATGCCCCCACTGTGGGATGTTAAAATTCGTGCCGCCTTAAGCAACAAAGAAAACAGCCTTGGATATTTTCGCTTTGGCATTAAAGAAAATTTTTGGACAAAAAGAATTATAGAATGGGCAACTAACAATATACGTTGTAAAATATTTAAGCTACCTTTTGGAGATCAAGGACTTTTTGTACGAAAAGATGACTTTTTACAGTGGAATTTACCAGAAGTACCCATATTAGAGGATGTTTTCTTGGTTAAAAAAGCAAAAAAACACGGAAAGCTAGTTGAAATACCTCAAACACTATATACCTCAGGCCGCCGCTGGTTAAAGCATGGTTTAATTCGCACAACAATAATTAATTGGTCTGTACTCACATGCGCAAAATTTGGTATGAGTTTGAACAACATCAAACAAGATTACATGCAAGGTAAAAATCCTGTTTGGAATTTCATTAAAAAACAAAAATAATTATTGTGTAAAATCAAATGGTTATGCATTAAACTATATTTAAGCCTATTGGACCTCAATTTACAAAAAATAAACATTAACTCACAACTCTACAATAAATGCGCTTAGATTGATTTTGCAAACTTCACTAGCTGTATTCATTTGATATTAATAAAGAATTATTAAATTAAACATTTTTTAATATGGACGTAGTCCGAAATTTTATTTAGCAAACTCTGAACAACATGGTAACAAATTAAAGCAAGTTATTATTTTTGAGTTATGAATAAAATGACTTTTCGTTCTACATTTAAAACTAAACATTAGCTTAATGCTTACTTTCCTTACCATGCCAGATGGTAGGGCAGCACATACTATAGGTTAATTTTGGAAGTTAAAACCCAAAACCTCTCCACACACAGGTAATACCACCACAAAAAATAATAATTAAAATCAACAATCTAAATGTTTTAATGGGAACTTTTTTAGCAAGAGGAGTTGCACAAATTCCACCAACAACAGTTGCTATGGAGCCAATGACTGCTAAATTTAGCACCTCTGCTGTATATAAACCTGCGCTAGCTTGAAATACAGCCGCCACAAAGAATGCTAAAAATGAAAATACATTCATAATGCCCATGGCTTGAGCTTGCGACCAACCAAGATACAATGAGTATGCGGCAAGAGGCGGACCACCAAAAGTAATAGAAGAAATAAGCACACCAGCAGCAAAGCCCACGGAGATACTTTTCGCCTGTGTTTCTTCACGTTGTACAACTTGTTGTTTGCGCCCTCGTAAAATTTGCAAATACACAAACACTAACATGACCAGACCAGCAAGAAGTTGAATATATTGAGCTTTAATATATAAAAGCAAGCTAATGCCAACTATAGAACCTGGTATTGCACCAATGCTTAATCTTTTAACCACAGCATAAATACTATCTTTACGATATATCCAAGCCATATATGTACACATCACAAGGGTCGTAATGCAAGATACAGGAAAAAGCACATTTGCAGGTATAAATGTGGCCAAAATAGGCACAGCAATCATAGCACCGCCAAGCCCACTAATCCCTGTCACAAAACCACCCATAAACCAAGCGGCTACAAATATAAAATCGTAAATTTCCATGGTGCGTGCATGTACCTTAAAGGCATGCACTTGTAAAGCCTTTGCTTAATAGACTAGTTAAATTGACTTTTTAGCATTGCCTGTTAGCAATAATTTTTAGCTAATTTAAGCGCAATTAGTAATCGGCAACTAAAAAATCAATTTTCAATGGCTTTTTTAATAACTACATAGGCTACTAATACACCTTCAAAATCACTAGAAGCGTTACACAAGATGTACTCATTGCTCACGCTAGGATAGATAAACTCTGCGGAAGTCATACAAAGCAATGCTGGCTAATTTTTCTCCGTGCATAATTTTATTGAAAAAATTGTGTTAGTAAAAACGCAAAAAACATATTTTTTGCATCATAGTATTATAAAACACACTTTTCATATTCTTACTGTTGCAATTTTATTAAATTATTCGGCTATTAAAATACATCATTGAATAAAACTACCATCTTTTCAATGTCAGCAAGAATAAATACTTAAATCATCAAATATCCTTAAAATTTATTTGCCACAGCAAAGGCCTCAGTAATGCGACTTTGAATATACGCGCGCATATGTTCATCATCTTCTTCAAGGTTTAGGCAAAGAGCGTCCTTGCCCATAAGCCCTTGTGGCACAAAATCTCCTATCTCATCTGGATCATTTATCATATCAGCATAAAAACACACTGAAAGCCAACGCTCACTTGGGTCATCATCAACAACATCAATTAGTACAAAAAGTGGTCGCTCATTTTGCTCAACATGCATACCCCTTAAAGAAAAACTAATATTTGGACGAGCCTTAAATTCAAACTTCACATGGCCTTGCTTTTTTAACCAGCTATAAAAGTTTACAAATGCATCTTTTGCTCTTAAAGGATCTTCTTGCCACTCATTTAACCAAGTTTCAATTTCTGAATGGGTTTTCACTGCATTTTCATCGGACATTTTTCACTCACAATCATGTTAAAGATTATAATTTATTTACTTTTGTTCCAGCGTAGGTAAAGCTACCTTTCACCATACTAAAAAAACTACCTTTATCAATGCCAAGTGGCTTGCCGCAACGACACCATATTTTACCATCACGCTCAATAATTTCATACATCTTAGATATACGTTCTTTATGACAGCGCAAAACTTCGCCCTGCCCCAATTTTTGATATTTCCATAATTTTCGACGACATGCCGCACATTTTATTGTTAACATTTGCATAATATACAAGAAAATGCTAAAATTAACAACAATGCAAAGGGTTAAACGAGGCAAATAATTTTTACAACTTAATATTAGCTAGTCGGCACTGAAAAAGCACATAACACAACGAAAACAAAACATTTTTAAC
>CAYJOP010000031.1:0-21058 GCA_964371835.1 uncultured Desulfovibrionaceae bacterium | reverse complement strand
GTGAGCGGATAAAGGAAGGGAAGTGGCAAAGGCGAAATGATAAAATAGGTGTACTCCCCCACTGCTTTTTCTTCTGCATTTTTGCCTTTCTGACTTCTGGGGGTGCAGCGGAGTCTGGTGATGTCTTTGGCCCCTGCCGAATTTATTTAACTTCCTTAACCTACGGAGTAGCCCACGGTAGTGGGCCGTATAGCGAGCAAGGCACACAAGCGGAATTGACTTCCGCTTGTATCAAATGTGCCGCTGTGAGCGGATAAAGGACGGGCAAGACGAAGTCTGCCCGTCCTAGTGAGTAGGGACGGGCAGAAATTATATGCAATATTTTGGATGTGTTATGACTATTTTATAAATGCTAAGATGCCAATAGTGAGAGCGGTTTGAGCAAAAGCAATACCAACAATCCACTTCAAAAGTTCGTGCTTTGTTTCAGCAAGTGCAATCTGTAAATCTTTTTTTGTCACAAGCTCTTGTGCATTAACCATATCTTGCAATGCTTTAATCTGTGCTTGTGCCATTGCTTCCGCTTGGTCTTGTGAAAAACCTGCTTGGCGAAGACTTTTACTATACTCTAACGTATCAAAAGTTATGGCTGACATATGCTCCTCCTCATTTTGAGGTCATTTCGTTATATTTTGTAGCTTGTACTTTTTGTACTTCCTTGTCAAGTTTGTTTTCTTTTCTTAAAAGCAACCACATTTGCCGCTTGCATATCATCAAGTGCTAGATAATTTTATCCCTTGGCTTGCTCAAGTGGCACTATGTCCAAAGTATATCCCAAGGGGTGCAGAAGTTTGATTATGGTGCTAAGTTGTGGGCTACGAGTTCCACGTTCTAAGCGAGCAATAACAGGTTGCTTTATGCCAGACTTTTCAGCCAAAGCACGTTGGCTCACACCTTGGGCATCTCTTGCCTCGATAAGTTTACCAATAAGCTTAACTCGTACGTCACTTTCAGCTATTTCCTCTGGTGTAAAAAGTTCTTGGCGTAAATCTGCCCATGACGTGCCTTTTGGACTAATACTTTGCTTATTACTCATGGCCTTTGTTCCTCTCTATATAATCTTTACGATTACGCTTTGCCTGTTCAATTTCCTTGCGTGGTGTTTTCTGCGTTTTCTTAACAAAATGGTGCAACATCACAAAGCAATCATCAGTATAACTAAAAAAAAAGCACTCTATCACTATTTGGGCGAATTTCCCATATTTCATCTTCAAGATGTCGTATATAAGGCATTCCAAGTGCTAAACCATACACAGCCAATGCCTCAAAGTAATCATTGAATTTATTTATGCGAATACGAGCACTTTTATTGCTCTCGGCTTGACCTTTAAGCTCTTGTAAAAGCTCCGTTATTGGCTCTTTACCTCGTGCAGTTTTGTACATTATTATATCGTACATATACTTTCCTTACTTCATTGATAGCCAAAAAGTTATCATATGTCAAACTTGTTTCCTATCTTTAAAATCTACTACCTTGGCGGTCTTTTTTGGTGCTAAAGCACCTTGCAAGGCTTGAGTTGCCCTTGCATATTGTCTGGTGCTAGGTGGGCATAGCGTTCTGTCATTTTGATAGACTTATGCCCTAGTAGCTTTGATATGGTATAGAGTGGAGTTCCTGCCTTGGCGTGCCAGCTTGCAAAGGTGTGTCTTAAGGTATGAAACAAACTTTCTGCATTGTGTCCTCTATGCCCTCATTAAATCCCAAAAATGCCACTACACCCTCAAAGGTGTGGGATATTTCATTGGATAAGAAAAGACGCTCGCTTGTGCGTTCTGCATTCATAGTTTGCAACACTTCTTCCACTTCATCGGTCATATAGGCATGACGACTGCTTTTATTCTTGGGGTCTTTGGCAAAAATTGTCCGCTCTCTGAAGTCAATATCACACCAAGTAAGCTTTAATATTTCCCCTGCCCTCATGCCTGTAAATAGTGATATTACGCAGATATTATACAAGGGCATGGAGCGGACTTTGATTTCATCAAGTAGTGTGTTGGCCTCGTCAGCACTTAGGAAACGCACCCTTGCATTGTCACTTCTTGGCTTTGACACAAGCTTGATAGAATTTTGTAGGGTGCTATCAATGCAAGTTTGAGCATAAGTAAATACTTGGCTAATGGTAACTAATATATAAAAGCCCTAACCAGTATTCCCAACGTTCAAATTTTATTTGTACGCATGGGATTACTGACTTCGGTCGCGTTGATTTGCGTCAGCACTCCAAAGAACTCCCCTCAAAATCGTGCGGAGTCTGCATATGCAAGTGCATTTTTTGTTTTTGATTTATCTGTAAAAATTAAAAATCTAATTTCACCATAGCATTACCGCCGTGGCTAGTTTGTGCATAGCCATATCCGCCGTTATAGTTTAGGCTCACGCTAAGGTTGCCTTTACGGTATTCAACACCCACATCGGCTAAGAATGTGGTTAAATCTTCAGTGGCGGTGGCACTGTAGTTTGAGCCAAGAGTGCGTAAGTTGCTTTCCATTTCGCCACTACCTAAGTTTTGGCGAAGGCCAAGGCCAGCAAGCAGTGCAATGCTACTGCTATCATTTAATGCCCATTCGCTACGCCAATTCAGGTTAAAATTCGCATAGAGGGCAGAATAATAGCTATCATCATACGCCATGTCGTAAAGTCCACCAATCCCTGCCGCAGTTGCACCTGTCCATTCAATATCATAGTCCGCAGTGTGGGTGCTTAAATAGGCAAGGCCAACTTCTGGGGTTAAAGTATGCCCATCAGCTATTTGCCACATGTAGCCTGTACTCAGGGCAAGGTATAGGGCTTCGCTATTGTTGGAATTATCGGCATAAAGGGTGGCACCTACGCCTGTTTTGTAATTATTATCCGCTTGGCTAACAGAGCCAGCAACTTGCCCACGCAAGTAGCATTCTGATGTAAAATTATAGGCCGCATGTAGACCAAGGGCAAAGGATGTGGACTTGGTGCTCATATCCAAAATTTCTGCATTATAGTCACTGACGTTGAAGTCAAAATGCGCCCCAAAGGAGAAGCTATCACTCACCCTATAGCTTGCACCTGCTGTAATGCCCACATTGTTACCATCATAGTCAAACTTGCTGTTATTTACTGCATTGGTGTATGGGTTTAAGAATACTTGCCATTTGTTTTGGGGGGACACACTAGAACCTGCGCCAACACCGCTTGTACCAGCATCTGTCACTAAGTTGGCTTGTGTATAAATTTCCACAAGGGCATTGCGTAAGGATATGGATAAATTGCTAAATTGCCCCTGCACTTGAGCCACTGCTTGTTGCATGGTGGTAGTGCCTGGGGTTGTTTCTTCGCTAACATTGCTTTCAAGCCTAACAGTGGCAGTAAATGGGTCATTTCCATTGGTTAAAATTGCTCTTAAAAATGGCACTTCGGCTATTGCTTCGGCTATTGTGCCTGTGATATCGCCTTGCTGAACGGTTCGAACATCAAAAGAAGTCAAGCCAACAGTAGCAATCATATCTTTAACATTATAGGCCTTACCAAGTTCAAAGCCTTGATTAGCAGTACCTGGGCGCAGAATTAAGGTTGAGTTTCTAAAGTTGATAGCATTACCAGTCTGTATCCCAAAAACTGTATCAATATTGACATTGCTACCAGTAGTGACAGTCCAATCTCTTAAAGTTGTGGCAAAAGTCCCTACGCTGTAGTTAGTTACTCCATAGACTTCAAAAGCGTGGGCGAAGTTATAAGCAGTACCCGCTGTTGCTGTAGCGCTTCCGCCAGTAGCGCTAGCATTTACGATACCAAAGTTATTAATTAAAGGTCCACCGCCTGCTGGCGCTCCACCAACATATATACCGTAGGCGACGGCGGTGGCTTGGGCGTTGGCATTTGTAGCTGTTCCACCTCTTGCTGCTACATCAATACTACCATAATTTATAAGTGAGTGACTACCATAACCATCAGCACTCATGCCATAGGCTTCGGCTTGGGCGTTGGCATTTGTAGCTGTTCCACCTCTTGCTGCTACATCAATACTACCATAATTTATAAGCTCATGACTACCAGCACCGACAGCTCTCATGCCATAGACTCTGGTGAAGGCGAAGCCTAGGCCGCTAGAAGCTACAGCCATTCCGCCTCTTGCTGATATATCTATACTACCAGAATTTGTAAGCCGATGACTACCTTGACCACTACCAGTCATGCCATAGGTGCTGGCACTGGCGCTGGGATCGGCAGAATTAGCTGTTCCGCCTATTGCTGTTAGCTCTATACTACCAGAATTTGTAAGCTCATGATTACCATCACCGACAGCTCTCATGCCGTAGGCTAAGGCTCTGGCGTTGATGTTGATTTGCCCTGTAGCTGTGTTTATGAAGTTAATTGTAATAGTGCCTGTATTGTTGAAAGTATAATTTATACTTCCGATGCTATGTTCACCATTCATGCCAGCAAATGAATCATTTGCTGCATTTGTGTTAAATGGATACCCACCCAAAATAGTGCCATGGTTGTTTAATATGGTATCATCAGGCGAAGCTATAAGACCACCTGTGGTAATGATGGTGCCCGCTTGGTTAGTGGCAGAAATTGCCTTATCCATAAAAGCAGGGCTAAGTAAAAGGGTGATGTACAAGCTTAGAAAACTGATAATTTTGATGAAAACTTTTTTTAAAGACATTGTAAACCTCATTAATTGTGAAATTTATATATATCAACTTAATAGAATATACCAAGGGTTACATTTTGTCAATCTCTTGAGATAGTGTAATACCCTTAAATGAAAATCTTTAGAACTAATTCATACTGTTTTTTTAATTCTTTTATCAGTACTTAATTTCTGTCTGCAAAAGACAGAAATTGCATTTGCCGCAAGTGTATGAAAACGACTTCAAGGAGCTTTGTATGGACCTTGTTGGCACGCTCTAAATCGTCTAAGCTTGCTTCAAAAAAATGTTGCAAAGCTTTAATGAGTGAAAATTGCTGTAATTCCTTGCGAGGGGAAAAAATCTTATACTTTCAAAAAATTCTACAAACCTAGTACACATATTTTCACTATGTGCTTAGCACTTGTAAAAAAGACTCTTGCGCAATTCATTGTGTGGAGTATTGCATCACATTAATGGTCAAAAATATCATTTATCCTTTTTAGTGTCCGTCAACTATTTAGCCAAGAAAATCTTGTAGCATTTTTTAACAGTTCAGCGTATATTTGAAAAGGATGACACATTTTGAACATATTTTCATATTAAACCATTTAAATGATGAAGTAATTTGCAATGCCTATTTATGTAACTAAATCTACTGCACCACAGTTTAGTGAGCTTGAAGAAAGTTTTCAGGATATTGTACACAGCAGAAAATTTTCAAACAATGGCCCATATGTTCAAAAACTAGAATCAGCCCTACTAAACTACTTAAATCTTAATCATATATTATTGCAAGCCAATGGCACCCTTTCCATACAAATTGCCATAAGGTCTTTAGCCTTAGAGGGCAAAAAAATTATCACAACGCCATTTTCTTATGTGGCCACATTGTCAGCCTTGCTATGGGAAAAATGCGATCCAATATTTGTGGATATTGATGCACAAACGCTGTGCATTGAGCCTGATGAAGTAGAAAAACACATAACTCCTGACGTTTGTGGAATTTTGCCCGTTCATGTTTTTGGAAATGCATGTGATGTAGATGGGTTTGAAAAACTTTCAAAAAAATATGATATACCAGTTTTTTATGATGCGGCCCATGCCTTTGGTTGCACATATGCCAATAAAAGCCTTTATTCATACGGTGATTGCAGCATTGCCTCCTTTCATGCCACAAAGCTTTTTCACACTGGTGAAGGTGGGGCAATTTTTTGTAATAACAGCTCAATTCAAAGTCAAGCTCGCCTGCTCTCTCAATTTGGGCACATAGGCGATAACCACTACTCACTTGGAATTAATACTAAACTATCAGAGTTACATGCTGCTGTAGGCTTGCACATCCTACCCAAGATAGAGGCAGAAATTGAAGCAAGAAAGAAAATTCGCGAAAAATATAATTCATTGCTAAAAGACTTACCCTTAAGAACTCAAATCATTAGGGAAAATCTGCAATACAACTATAGTTATTATCCAATTATTTTTCAAAATGAAAAAGAACTTTTATCTGTAAAATCTGCACTTGAAGAAAAATCTATTTTCCCACGCAGATATTTTTATCCATCGTTGAATACTTTACCGTACCTTAACACCAAGGTTCATATGCCTGTATCTGAAAACATAGCTAATTGTATCATGTGCTTACCATTATATGGTGAGCTTTCAATTAATGATGTGGAAAACATTTCTCAAATTATTCATACGGCTTTTAATCAAAATAACGAGGAATAATATGTTTAATTGTTATAATAATGTACAGATTTTGGCGGTTCGAGCAGTTGTGCCTGAAAAATCCATATGCATTGAAGATGAAGTCGACTATTATGATGGTAATGTTAAAAAGATTGCTCGCCTACAAAACACCGCAGGCATGCACACAAGAAGAGTTTGTCCGCAAGGCATTACTGCTTCAGACCTTTGTGCTCACGCAGCCGAAAAGTTGTTTATAGATTTTCCACAATATAAAGATGAAATTGATGCACTTGTTTTTGTTACACAATCTCCAGACTGGCGACAGCCTGCTACGGCTTGTGAATTACAGCATAGACTAGGATTGCCAAAGTCTTGTGCAGCTTTTGATGTTAATCAAGGCTGCTCTGGCTATGTATATGGATTGTGGCTTGCCGGCTCGCTAATAGAGTCTGGTGCTGCAAAAAACGTGTTACTACTTGCTGGTGACGTTTTTGCAAATAACATTGACCCACGCAACAGAATTATTGCCCCTGTATTTGGAGATGCTGGCAGTGCCACCTTGTTGAAATTTAACGCAAACACCTCTCCCATGCACATGGGTTTAGGCAATGATGGCAGTGGATATGATGCCATTATTATTCCTGCTGGAGCTGGTCGAATTCCCTTTACAAAAGAGCATGAACAAAACTTGGCATGTGTTGAGGATATAGTTGATGCTGACGGTTGCATTTGGCAACTATCCAATACATTTATGGATGGCAAAAGAGTATTTAGCTTCACCATGGACGTGGTTCCTCAACATATTTTGGATGTTTTACAATATGCAAAATGCTCACAAAAAGATGTATCATACCTCATATTGCATCAAGCCAATAAGCAAATCATGCAATCCATCGCCATAAAAGTTGATTTTCCTTTGGAAAAAGTTCCTGTTGAAAGTTTTAGCAAGTATGGAAACTCAGCCAATGCTTCAATTCCAACGGCTCTGTGTGAGCAATTTGGGAATACTTCTTTTGACTTAAGCACGCCAAACAAGGCCTTGCTTTGTGGCTATGGAATTGGTTTGTCTTGGGCCTCTTGCCTTTGTTTGTTAGATAATATATCATTTGCACCAGTTATAGAATTTTCCGTAGATGGTGATATTGCCTCACGAGAAGACAACTTAACTTATTGGAAAAATCACATTTCAAACAAGAGGTAATTGCGTGAATATAAACATCTTTTTAGAAAATTTTCAAGATATATTACAAACGGACCTCAACATTGAGCCTCAAATGCTTCTTAAGGACATTGAAGAGTGGGATTCACTTACCGCCATGGCAATTATTGCCTTTTATGAACATAAATTTCAGAAAAAAGTTACCTTTGCAGAATTAGAGTCTTGTCAAAGTGTTGCAGATATTATTGCATTGGCTGGCGATGCCATAGTACAATAATTTAGGGGGTTAATGTCACCCATGTTTAACTCTGAACAAGTAATTCTTGTAACTGGTGCTTCTTCTGGCATAGGTCAAGCCATAGCCTTGCAGCTTAATAAACATGGTGCGACTGTTCTTGCAAGTGGTAGGAATATCAGTAATCTCACAAAGGCTCAAACCTTAGCAGCAGACCCAAAACGCTGGATAAATGTACCCTTTGATCTTGCAAGCAACATTGAATCATTACCCACATGGGTTAGTGACTTGCGAAAAGAACACGGTAAATTATGGGGACTTGTCAATGCTGCTGGCATGGGCAATCTTGTGAGCTTGCAAAATTACACATTGGAAAACGCTAAACAGCACTATGACTTAGCCCTGCACGCCCCCTTATTATTAGCAAAAGGTTTTGCAGATAGAAGAAATTATGTGCAAGGCGGGGCCATCTTATTTATAACTTCAGCCTCAGCCATATACCCTGAAAAGGGCCACCTTATTTATGCCTCTGCAAGAGCCGCACTTTCAACAGCTGCCAAGGTAATTAGCCAAGAAATGGCTCCGCGCAATTTGCGTGTACATTGCCTTGCACCAGGCATAGTGGATACCCCACTACAAAAAAAGACTGAAGAGTTTATGGGAGCAGCCTACCGTGAAGAACAATTGGCCCAGTACCCATTGGGTTTTGGAGATTCCACAGATGTAGCACACATGGCAGCTTTTTTGATTTCTGAAAAAGCGCGTTGGATCACAGGGCAAAATTTTATCTTAGACGGTGGCCGCTATTGAAAAAACAAATTATTATAATTGGTAATTCTGGTGCCGCAAGAGAATGCTATTGGATTTTACAAGAATTATTTAACGCCAACGTAAAGCAGTATAATGATACTGTTTTTTCTGGATTTATTTCTTGGAAAGGCTATAAATCTAACCTGAAAGAACTTGCATCCTACGACTTAGGTCATAGCGATGCTCATGTGATTTCATCTGAAAACTCATATATTATTGGTATTGCCCATCCCCAAATTCGCCAAAATGCTTTTGAAGAATTTACTGCTAAAGGCGCAAATTTTATAAATCTTATACATCCAAACGTCTATGTGTGCCCTTCTGCAAAATTAGGAAAAGCCAACGTAATTCAGCGCGATAGCACTCTTTATTGCAATTCGCAGCTGGGTAATGGAAATTACCTTAACGGCGCTGTAAACTTGGCACATGACGCAGTGGTTGGAGACTACAATTTATTTGGCTCATATTGCATGGTTCTTGGTAATGCTGTTATGGGCTCAAAAAATCAATTGGCACCAAATTGCGTGTTGCTTAATAATGCAGTGGTTGGCAATGAAAATTTGCTTGCTCCAAACTCCTATATTTATAAGGGATGTAAAGATAATTGCCGCATGGCTGGCAATCCTGCCTTAAAAATTGGTGATTATTTTAAGCCTTTTGAGGACTCGTAAATGCCTGCCCTTTCTGTCATTATTCCTCTTTACAATCATGAAAACTCCATAGAGCAAGCTCTAGATAGTATTGCTTCTCAATCAATATCCCTTGAAATTATTGTTGTAAATGACCTATCTACCGACAATGGCCCAAGCAAGGTAGAAAAGTGGAGACAAGGGCATGATATTAAGCTAACACTTTTGCATAATGAGCAAAAATTATTTGCACTTAAAAGCAGGCTCAAAGGGCTGGAGTATGCTTGCGCAAAGCATGTTATGTTTATGGATGCAGATGACATATTACATAATAATAAAGGCCTTAGTAATGCACTCGAAGAAATGCTGGCTTTAGATTGCGATATTGTTCATTTTAGAAGTACTTGCGAAGACCCACAAGGCAATATGGTTGGAGAGGCAATGTTTAATGCCCCACTTAGCATACCAAAGCTTACTGGCAAAGCCGTATTTGAGGCATACACAGATAGAAAGTATCCACCAGTAACCTTGTGGGGTAAAATTTATACCGCTAATTTATTAAAAAAACTAAGTCCTTTAGCAATGCAGGAAAAGATTTTTAGACTTGAAGATAAGTTTTTTGTTTCTTTGTGTATGCTATATGCCAATTCATATTGTGGTTCCAATGCCTATGTTTATCATTATAAGTTGAGTGACATTTGGACCATAGAAAAATATTCTGGTCGTTTGCATGATCTTTTAACAATTCATCATGTCCTAAATTATAAAATGCAGGAAAATAATATCAGTGCTCATGCCACACTAAACTTTAATAATTTTATAAAAAATCGCATGACTAATAATATGGGATTATTATGCATATTAATTAGTGATACTTTATACAGCAATAAAAAAAATAAACTTGAACTGCTTGAAAAAATAGCAACTTTTTTAAACATACAATCATTGCTGTCCATATTGCTTCTATCAATTTGTATTAATGCTCAAAGACTAAAAAAAATTGAGAGCTTATTGTTTTGTGACAGTAAGAGCGAAAAAATTAGCCTACAAGACTGTGTACATTCCATACTTGAATGTTACTACGACTTACATGACAGTGCAAAAAACAGTAATCAATCAACGCCAATTATCCTTGAAAAAGAATTTGAACTGGCGGCACAAGTAATAAATCTTTGTGAAATATTGCAAAAACAATTTGCAGGCCATTTTCCAAACATAATATCACCTGAAGGTTGTAGCACATTATTGACCCATGAAAAACTTGAGGATATTTTATTTGCATTATTTCTTGCAAATGCTAACATTGCAAAAAGATTACAAAAAATATCTGCTGAGCTTAAGATGAATTAATTTTTTATAATGTAAATTTATACTAATCAATACCAACATTTCAACATGCACAGTAATGACATCATTTTATAAAATGGCTAGCTAGGAGAATACATGCCAACCCATGTAAAAAAATTCATTTTTAATTTAAGTAATATGAGAGATGCGCTAACAAGTGGTGTGTTGGGCCATATGAATAATGACTTATTGAACAAAAATGCAGTGTATACCTCAAAAATATCATTGAATAGATGGAATCCACAATCAGCATCTGATTACGATAAAATCATGGACTCAGTTAAGCAGGAATGCGCACAGCATCCAGATGCCTCCACCCTCATATTTTCATTTAGTAAATTTGCTAATAATCCAAAAATTTTCAAAAAATTGCATTCATATCTTGAGACAATATTTCCAAATACAAAAATTGTGGCTTTTTATTCAATTTCCAACCCATTTTATACTCATCGTGGAAATTTATTGTTTGATATATGGTATAAATACACATTGCCACTGCAAATTTGTCAACAACCCTATCAAACACCACATGCAAACATAGATCAAATATTTGAGATATTAAATGAAATCATGCCTTCCGACGTGCACATTCATGTGCATGAAGGTAGTGAAAACAGTGCGCTAGAAGCACAAAATGCTTTTTGGAAGTTTGTAGGAATTGACCTTCCCATAAAAAAACTTCCCATAAATTTTAATGTGCCTAAGGAATTTTTTCAATTATTAAATCTATCCCACAGGTCGGCTTATATAAACATTGAAAATCATCCTAATTTTTGGAACAAATCTTTGAATTTCACTTCAAAAGACCATGCTTTTAGTCTTTTTTGCTCTGAAGATGAATATGACAATTTTATTAGAAACATACAAAAAGAAACTCTTTTACTAAAAAAACACTTAATTTTACCTCCAAATTGGGAAATTCCTTGCGCGCATGATGCAACAATAGATAAAAGCACTGCGCTTAACGCCACACGCCTGCAAAAATCACTTTCAATGTTTTATGATGATAATTCAACTGTTACTATAGATTCAACCTATGCGGAGGAAGATATAGTAGGGTTGATTGCAATTTTGCTTAATGCCAAACAAAAAAACATAAAACTCAATCCTGATGTTAGCTTCACTCCTCCACAAGACACAGTTTTGTGTGTACTTACCGCGACATATAATCATGCTAAATACATAGCACAGAACATTGAAAGTGTAATCGCCCAAAAAACAGACTTCCCCATTGTTCACATTATCGCAGATGATGCATCAGATGATGGCACAAGGGAAATTGTATTAGATTATGCAAAAAAATATAAGCATATTATACCCATATTCCATAAATATAATATTTGTGCGCACAACTATTTAAGTTTATTTAATCGCGCAACCAGCCCATATGTTGCGCTATGTGATGGTGATGATTATTTTACAGACCCCCTCAAACTGCAAAAACAAGTGGATTTTTTGGAAAACAATCCACATTGCTCCATGTGTTTTCACCTAGTTAAAATTATATTTGATGACAATGAGTTTTCGTCTAAAACTTTCCCCCCTTTAGAACAGCTGCCGAGAGGGGTGCAAAGTGAATATTATTTGACAGATTTACTGCGTACCAATATGATGCAGACCAGTTCTGTAGTTTACAGGTGGAGGTTTCAAGAAGGTCTGCCCGATTGGTTTAATATCTATTTACGCCCTGGGGATTGGTACTGGCATTTATTACACGCTGAAAAGGGTAAAATCGGGTTTTTACAAGATATTATGTCAGTTTATCGCAGGCACAAAAGTGCTGTATATTATGAAAGTGAGTTTAGCGAATTACAGCATAGAGCAACACAAGGCATTGCAGAATTAAGAGTTTATAAAACGGTAAATGAACACTTTGAAAATCGCTATTTCCGTCTAATGGCTTCACTGGCAAATTCCGTTTTCTCTAATTTTTTAGAAATTTATTTAACTGAAAAAGATGATACATTACTCAATAAAGCCAGTGAACTTTACCCAGAATTTGCGAAGCACTTTTTAGCTTCCATTCAAATTACAAAAAAAAAATAATCACAACAATTAAGCCCTGCTTTAATGACATGCAAAAGGAGCTTGCAAAATGAATAATGAGCAAATTTTTAACCAAAACATACAAAAACTTTCCTCCATTTATTCTAAAGCATCTACACTTTCAACTACGCTTTCAGCAAATTTTTTCACTATACCGTCTATGATGTCATTAAGTGAACAAAATTTGTTATATTTGTTAGCAAAAGATTATTTTACTGGCGAAGGTGCAATTTTTGATGCGGGTTGTCATTTAGGCGGTAGCACAGAATGCTTTGCAAAGGGCTTAGCTGATGCTAATTATTCAAAAAATGAAGTCATACATAGTTATGATTTAGCAATTGCTACAGACGACTATATAATAGATTTTATTAATTTTAAATGCAATGCAGGTTTAAAACTTCAGGATAGTTTTGAGCATTTACTTAGAGATAACTTACAAAATTGTACAGGAAATGAGTACATAAAACTTTATATTGGTGACATCTTAGAACAAGAATATCCAAGTAAAATTGAAATTATGTTTCTTGATGTGTGCAAATCTCCTTTGATAAACCATACAATGACACAGCTTTTTGAAAGATGCATACCTGGAAAAAGTGTTATTGTGCAACAAGATTTTATATACTCAGGTCTCCCATTTTTAAATATAACCATGGGCTATTTTTCTGATTATTTTGAATTAATATCTGGTGACGCAATTACCTCTACTTTAGTATGGCTTTATAAAAAAGAAATACCTAAAACACTACTTCAAAAAGATTTATGGTCAGAGCTAAGCTTAGATGAAATGTTAAATTGCTTTGCAGTCTATGATGATAAATTAAATTTTAGGGAGCGTATTATAGTTGAGCTAAATAAAGTTATACTTTTTGCACGTAGAGGCAACAAGCAAGCCGCTAAAAGCCATTTAAATTTAGTGGAGTGCATATACAAAACGATACCTAAATATGAAAATTCCAAACTTTTTGATAATACAATTAAATTACTCCAACCATATAATAATACATTAATAAAAAAATACTTTGAGCAAATTATAAAATAAATGTGACAATTAGCATTTGATATTTATGAGCGAGGATTACATGAAGAAAATATCTACTCCGCAAGGCAAAGAAATTATAAGCAATATGGATCAGACTTTTAAAAAACACTCTGAAATGTCTTTATCAGAGCAAGAATTTTTGGCAGAAATAATATTACAATATAAGCCCAAAAAAGTTTTAGAAGTAGGTGTTGCCGCTGGATCTTCATCTGTCATTATGCTTGAAGCACTAAAGTCAATCTCAGACGATTTTGATTTTTATAGCGTTGATTTTCGTGAACAATATTATAGAGATGAAAGTAAAAAATCTGGCTTTATTGTTGAGCAATATCCAGAATTGCTTAAGAAAAGAAATTTCTTCACTGGCGGTTATGTTGGTCTATTTTTAGAGGAAATTGGAGCAGACATCGACCTATGTTTAATTGATACAGTTCATCTACTACCCGGTGAATTATTTGATTTTATAATGATATTACCTTATTTGAAAAAGGAAGCCATAGTTATAATTCACGATATTAATTTACATACATGGCATTCTAGTAATGCCATTTCAAATAATCTACTTTTTAGTGCACTTTCAGGTGAAAAAATCCTACCTGCAACATTTGAAGAAGAGTTCTATCACCATATTGAAGAAAAAAATTACAAAATGTTTTTTGAAAACATCGGAGCTATTAAATTAGATGCATGCCAAATGGATAGAATTTGGGATGTATTTAACCTGTTAACACAAGAATGGGCATATATTCCCTCGCAAAAAAATTTAAGTGTTTTTGAAAATTTTCTTGCAAAAAACTACGATGCTAGTTTCTTGGAATATTTTAAAAGTGTAGTTGCTTATCAACACTCTATTAAAGCAAAAATTTAATTTACAAATTTTTTAATATTTACTTTGGCAGGTTAAAATGGCTAAAATTTCAATTCTATTACCTTTTATAAATGAAAATGATGTAGTTAAATCTACTCTAAACTCACTTATAAATCAAACCTATAAAGATATAGAAATTTTATGTGTAAACATTAGCTTAGAAGAAAGTAACCTTAGCAGCCTAAAAGAATATTCAACAAAATATAGTAACATAAAGATTATTTCACAAAAAGGACTAAGTTCTGGTGAATCTCTTAACTTAGCTTTGTCTAAAGTAAATTCAAAATACCTAATGTTTTGTAACGCACGAGATTATTTTGAACCAAATATGTGCGAAGAAATGCTCAATTGCATCGAAAATATAAATGTTGATTTTGTAATAAGTGATATATGCATATTTGAAGGTGACAAAGATCATGAATTTACTCAACCTGAGATAGACTGGTTATACCTTAAACTCAATGGATATTATAATTCAACAATAGAACCAAAACCTTATATATATCCCACTTTGTACAATAAAATTTTGCGCATGGATAAAATCAAACAATTTAACATTGAATTTTCCAATGAATTAGACGTTTATAATGATTTTACATTTATGTATTGCTATTTTGCTGTATCAAATAATTTTTATGCTCTTAATAAAAAATTATATAATCGCGGATTATTTAGTGATTTAGTAAGATATAATTCTGATTATAATGAACAGCATTGCTTTCAATATATAAAATCCCTAGTATTTGGTGTGAAATTTTTTCATAGACATCAATGCTTAGATCAAAATTTATGGATTTTTACAAAATTAAACTCTCATATAAAAAAGCATTACGACGAACTTATTTTATCTGACAATTTAGAAAATTTACTTCAAAACACTATTGAACTACTACCAAAAAATCAAAGTTATTACGTTTATATTTGCCAATTATTTAAAAATATTCCAAAACCAAACTTTGCTAATAATAAAAATGCAATAGTTTTTTACATTGATGATGACTGTGCACCAAATTTAGGCCTTGCTCTTAACTCTTTAATAAAAAATACAACTGAAAATGAGTTTTATGATATCAATATTTTACATACTGAATTTAAAAATATTTATATTACCGAATTAAAAAAACTTCAAAGAGATAATGTTTGTATTCATTTTATATCCCTTAATAAATATTTAATTGATATTTCAGTTAATTCAACTATACAAAGTACGAATTATATATATTTTACTCAAGAAATTTTCAAATCATATGATAAAGTTTGCTATTTTGACTCAAATTTGATTTTTGTTGATGATGTTTCCAAAATATTTTTAGAAGACTTAGATGGTAAAAGCATGGGAGCTGTTGAAAGTTTTTACAGCCAAGCACAATGCGATAGCAATGAAATTAAAAATAAATTTATTAATCCAGCTGTTTTACTATTTGACATGAATATGATTAATAAAATCGATTTTTTAAATGAATGTATTTCTAATCAAGACAATATTAACGCTAATAATGTAATCCCTGCCCTAAAATCTGATGACATACAGTTACTTAACAATAAGTGGAACTTACAACTGCCTTCAGAAAATGACAGTAATAATAACTTTAACTTTACTTTTGCCTCTTATTTTAATGAAAATAAAAATAATTTATGTATCTTAAATTATCATAGTACAGAAAGACTTTTTAGATATAACGATGATTCTAACTTCCAAGAATTAATAAATAATGTTTATGACAATCATTTTTATGAAACCTTAATTTATAAAAATTTTGAAAAAGTAAATGATATATATACACCTTTCAACATAATACAAACACAACAAAATTCAAACACTATTCATAAGATTAATATACCTATAGCATTCGCCTCAGATAATAACTATGCACCATATTTAGGTGTACTACTAAAATCAATTTTAGAGCATTCTTTGCCAGATGAATTTTATGAATTTTTAATTCTAGAAACTAATATTAGTGATGAATATAAAGAAAAAATGAATTTAATTTTGTATGAACATAACAATGCCATTATAAAATTCATTAACATGTCAAAATATGTTGACAATATAAATTTTCATATTACTGAATACTATACACCTGAAACATATTACAGACTATTTGCGCAAAATATTTTTAATGAATATGATAAAGTTCTTTATATTGATGTTGATACCATAGTAAATGCAAACCTTAGAAAACTTTATGAAACAGACGTTAGTGATTATATTCTAGCTGCTTGCTTAAACTTTATTACTATTCAACATGTTGCTTATAATAAACCGTTGGACATTGGTCCATTTGGAGATTATATTAATAACGTTTTACAATTAAAAAATCCTTATAATTATTTTCAAGCAGGTGTTCTTATTTTTAACATTGAAAATATGAATAAGCATGACCTTCAAAGCAAAGCGTTACAAAAACTTAAAGAAATTGAACCTCGTTTTGTAGATCAAGATATACTAAACATTGTTTGTGAAGGTAAAGTTAAGCAATTATCATTACAATGGAATCTTTTTAGTTATTTTAGTGGACTTTATGGAGCAGATTATTGGAGTTTAGGTTGCAAACCTACTGATTTTGAAGATTTCAAAACTGCACTTAACAAGCCAAACCTTATACACTTTGCAGGCACTGATAAGCGCCCATGGAAAAACCCCCTTGTGCCATATGCTGATATTTGGTGGAAGCATGCGCGTAGAACACCTTTTTATGAAGATATTATCAGAAACAACGCACAAAATGTAAAATAGTTTGAAATTTTAATGTCATTTTTATGTGTTTCAAAGCAACTTTTGAAACAGTTTTGTTGAAATTTGTATAAAAATTGATTTTTAATTTGAAACACCTATGTGTTTCTTTTGTTTTCTGCCATTATTTTATCAAAATAGTAGCTTTTTTTTGCAAAACTCCACCATTCAGTAGCAAATTTAATATTTTTTGTGTTCCAAGGTTTTTCATGTGAACAATAATGAACAATGCTTGGGTTTAGTAAAGACTGACAATATTTATCATATGCAATATCATTGGCATATTTTTTTAAGTCTTCCAAATGCACATGGGTTTGTACATTCCACCTTGCATCTATTAATTTGACACTTGTATTAAAAATAACATTCAAAACGCACTGGTCTACATTTCTTGGTTTTTTTATTTCTTTTAGAGTATCAAGGCATTTTTTCGTAAAATTCATGGCTTTTATTTTGTGTAAATCTATTAATAACACTCCAGCATTAAAATAATTTTCAGGCAATTTAAGTTTTAATATATTTTTAGTGTAGTTTTTAACTTCTAAATCTTTTTTTCTGGTACATTTATATCTAAATTCCTCTACAGCTGCAATGGGATATCCTTCTAAATCAATGCAACTTAATTCATGAATATCTGTATTTATCAAAATATCACAGTCTAAATAAATTACTTTTTCATAATCTTGAAAAATATTTGCTATATAAAATCTGTAATACGTTTCTTTTGTAAAATGCCAATGTGTAGTTAAAATATTTTCATCAATGTCTGCTAAGTATGTTGACATATCAATAAATCGAATACTTATATTTTTTTGTTTAAAATTTTCTATTTTTTTAATATTTTGCTTTGATATATTTTTATGTAATACACATATATCATATTTATTTTTTTGTGAACTATTACTTATGAGTGACATAATTGCAACTGACAAATAAGGTATATATTCATCATTTACTGAAAATAAATAACATATATTGCTTTGAGTAAAATATGGATACATTTATTGCATCTCCAAATCATTGTTTAAAAAATTAAGTTTAAAAGTTTATAGATGTTTTTTAATTATCACACTTATTAAATGCTTATAAAAAAATTGTGCAGGTCTCTTTGTTTGGAGTTTACAATAAAATTCATATTAACTTTTCGTTTACCTCATGCATGATTCTTACTATAGACAATACCTTAGTTGCTGTAAAGTTTCTACTTTACAAACAAGCAAGGCTTGCCCTATTCTCTTTTTTGGATTTGTTATCCTTATTATCACTTCAACTAAATATTAATAAGCTGTAAATATGATTTTTTATTTTGTAGGTACTTTATCTGTCATATTGAAGGAATACTATGAACACAACTCAAAATAGCGCTGATGCTTTTCCGCGTACACTTTATGTGCTACTTTGGTTTCCTGTAGCATCTGAAACCTTTGTTTTTTACGAAATTGAGAAGTTTTTTAAGCAAAAAAGGCCCGTTTCTGTAATAACCCTCTATGGTGAGCGCCACAAAAATCTTGCTGGATTTATGCTAAATACTGACGTTCCCATAGAGCATTTTGGCATGCTAGCCACAGGTCGCATACTTGCGGCATTTTGGCGTCGTTTGCGCAAAGAGCCTAAAAAAGCCCTATATGTGATGCGCACCTTGCTTTTTAGGCGTTGGCGCAGTGTGGAGATGTGGCTTGAGGGCGCATGGGCTGGCATAAGCGGTTTTTACTTGGCTGAGCGTTGCCAAGAAATGGGCATTAAACACTTGCACGCACCGTGGGCCAATGGCCCAGCCACTGCATCTTGGGTGGTGAATTATCTGGACGGCATACCATTTTCTTTTACAGCTCGTGCAAGGGATGTGCGCCCACCAGATGGTTTTTTAGAGGAGAAGCTTGACGCTTGTGCCTTTGCACGTTCTGAATCTTCCTATCAAATACCGCTTATGGCCTCCTTTTTGCCAACAGAAAAACATGACAAATTGTATGTAACCTACAATGTGCGCACCCTTGCAGCCACAGGTCAAGCGGCGGTGTCCATGCAAGAGCCATATAAGTTGCTTGCCATTGGGCGTTTGGTTGAAAAAAAGGGTTATGATGTCCTTATTGAGTCAGTGTCTATCTTGGTTAATGCTGGCGTCAATGTTAAATTAAACATTATTGGTTCTGGCGACTGGATGTCAAAATTAAATAAGTGCATCGCCACATATGGGATGGAGGAGCATGTTAACATGCTTGGCTTTGTGGAGCATGATGGCATTTTGAAGTACATTTTGGATTCAGATGTTTTTTGCATGCCAAGCGTTGTAAATAAACAAGCAGATAGTGACGGCTTGCCCAATGTGGTTATTGAGGCCATGTGTTATGGCCTGCCAGTGGTTGCAACAGATGTTGCAGGCATGAGCGATGTGGTTAAGGACAATGAGACTGGCTACCTTGTACCACAGCGAGATGCCAAGGCCTTTGCAAATGCCTTGCAAAAAATGTTTGATGACCCAAACCACGCCAGACTAATGGCTACTAAGGGCAAGGAGCTTATGGATGTTATGTTTGATAATGAAACAAATCTTGAGCGCATAAGGCAACTTTTTAATAAGTATACGCCATAATTAAGGATTGAGTATGACATTTAAGCACCCTATTCCCTTAATATTTTTGCTTGAGGAAGCAAACTTTGGCGGTACTCAAAGGCAAACTCTTGAAATTGCGCTACGCATTGATAAAGGCCTATTTAGCCCTGAAATATGGACAGTGGCTGGCGGTGAAGAATTGCTTTTCATGCTTAAAGGGCATGACATTCCTGTAAAAATCCTAAGAAAAGACCCAAAATTGCGCCCATTTTTGGCGGCTTTTGCACTTTGGCGGCAATGGCGAAAAAGCCCACCAATGGTCATTCATTTAGGCACAGTTTTCCCCAATATTTGGGGCCGCATTTTTGGCTACATCTTCAAAACACCTGTCATTGTTGGCGGTTGTAAAGGGCAAGGCACTGTGCGTAAGCAGTATGAGCGTTATTTGTGGCGCTTAGTTCATGCTCATATTTGTGATGCCCATTCCATTAAAACAGCGCTCGAAGATTTGGGAGTGCCCAAAAATCAAGTGCATCATATAAACAATGGTGTAAATGTTGATTTTTTTACACCACCTAAGCACATCAACACCGAGCCTGAAATTCTTTGCGTTGGACGCATGGTGGCAGAGAAAGACCACACAACGCTGCTTAAAGCCTTTGCCAAGGTGCAAAAGCAAGTACCAAAAGCTCGTTTGCACTTGGTGGGTGATGGTTATTTATTAAATAAAATGCAAGAGTTAAGCCACAATTTAGGCCTTCAAGAGCATGTTGCTTTTCATGGCAGCAGTGGCAATGTGCTTGAGCATATGCAAGCGGCTCGCCTTTTTGTGCTATCCTCCACCTCAGAGGGTACACCCAATGCCTTGCTTGAGGCCATGGCCTGCGGCCTACCTATTGTGGCCACTGCCATTGCAGGCATTCCAGACATGATTGAAAATGAAAAACAAGGCCTTCTCGTACCCCCAAGCAATGCAGACACATTAGCAAGTGCAATATTAAGAGTTTTACAAGATGATACCCTTGCTAATAACCTTGGCATGGAAGCAAGAAAACGTGCTTGTTCTGCATATTCCTTAAATGACACTGCTCGTAAATATGGCGATGTTTACATGAATTTATTAAGCAAAGCCTTAACCTAATTCTACACTCCAATCCACTCCCGCAGCGTCGACTAATTATAAATTTCATAAATGGTATCAAATTCTTAAGTTATCTTACAGCACAAAAATTTAGTCACAAAAAAATCACTTTATATATTTAATTTTTTTTGGTATATTTACCCATTCACATTGTAATTAATATCGATGCTGATTAATCATAGCTTATTAA
>CAYJOP010000030.1:0-21437 GCA_964371835.1 uncultured Desulfovibrionaceae bacterium | reverse complement strand
ACGCAAAGTGCTGACAAAGTCTCCTGGGGGAACCTTTTTTTGTGAACAAAAAAGCGTTCCCCCAGACCCCCTCCAAAAAAAACTTTAATGGCGGTAATAGCTTACCTTCAAAATATAAATTTTGCCGCAGCGACAGTCTTAAAAAAATACTTTTTATAACGCCTGTCAAAATCTTAAAATCCAAATTTTTATTTTTCTTTGTATACATTACCAAGCATTTTTTCACCATGAAATTTGTCATCAGTCTGAGTTTTGACAAAGTTAGCACGACCTAAATCAAGAGTAGGTGCAATTCACTTACACCGTTAAACGCTTGATGTTCGTGCCTTATGGAAACAAACTTATTTATCTAAAGCAGCAACAGAGGGCAACACCTTCCCCTCAAGCAATTCAAGCGATGCGCCACCACCTGTGGAAATATAGTCCATTTTGTCTGCTAATTTATATTGCTCAACAGCGGCAACTGAATCACCACCACCAACTACCACAAAGCCATTACAGTTAGCCAAGGATTTTGCAAGTGCCTTGGTACCTTCGCCAAAGGGCTCTGTTTCAAATGCTCCTACGGGTCCATTCCAAATAATGGTTGCCGCATCTTGGCAAAGTTTTGCATAGAGCTCTACGGTTCTTGGTCCAACGTCTAAAATCATGGCATCTTGTGGTACCTTGTCCACATCAACTGTACTTGCCACTTGATTTGCTGCAAGAGCCTTTGCCACAACAACATCAAGAGGTAGTGGCAATATTTTGCCCTCAGCTTTTGCTTGCTCTAAAATCCTTTTTGCGGCGGGGATTAAATCCTCCTCACATAAAGATGTACCAACGCTATAGCCTGCTGCTGCAAGAAATGTATTGGCAATGCCACCACCCACAATTAGCCTGTCTACCTTGGTTAACAAGCTTTCAAGTAATGTAAGCTTTGAAGACACTTTTGAACCGCCAATAATTGCCACTAAGGGTCGCTTAGGATTTTCCTGTACCTTGGCAAAGGCTGCAAGCTCTGCCACCATAAGTGGTCCTGCACAGGCTAGCTTTGCTTTGCGCACAGCACCCTCCGTTGAGGCATGAGCACGATGTGAAGCCCCAAAGGCGTCCATTACATATATATCACCCAAATTTGCTAACGTTTCAGCAAGTTGCGAGTCATTCTTCTTTTCACCATTCACAAAGCGAATATTCTCACACAAAACACAAGACCCTGCTGCTACCTTAACATCATGAATACTACTAGCAAAATCAACATTGACGCCAAGCAATTCTCCCAAGCGTACAGCCACTGGTTTTAAGGAAAATTGATCTTCATACTGACCTTCGATGGGTCGGCCAAGATGTGAAATTAAAATCACCCCTGCCCCACGTTCAAGAGCAAGCTTAATGGTTGGAATAGCAGCACGAATACGTTTATCATTGCGTATAATGCCATCTTTAAGGGGCACATTTAAATCTTGGCGAATTACTAAAATTTTGCCTTTAACATCTAAATCATTTAACTGTAAGATTGCCATATTTATCCCTTTTAGGCAGTCATTTCATTTGCAATTTGTAAAACATTTTCCAAACTAAAGCCAAAATATGCAGCAAGTACATTGCCTGGAGCAGATGCGCCAAAGCCTTTCATGCCCACAATGCGACCGTCAAGACCTACATATTTATACCAAAAATCTGTGCTACCTGCTTCAATGGCTAGTCTGTTACGAATGCCAGCTGGCAATACACTTTCACGATATGCAGCATCTTGTGCATCAAAAAGCTCAGCACAAGGCATGGATACAAGACGAACTTGCTTTTCTTGCTCAATTAAAACTTGCGTTGCTTCAAGGGCAAGACCAACTTCTGAACCAGTGGCAATAATAATTAATTCAGGGGTTTCTGAACAATCAAGTAACACATAACCGCCTTTTTCAATGTTTTTAACTTGCTCATTGTCACGCTCCACAAAATCTAAATCTTGACGTGACAGCGAAAAGCAATGTGGACGAGTACCATCTTCAATGGCGCATTTCCAAGCTATTAATGTTTCAACACTATCACAAGGTCGCCATACATGAACATTGGGGATTAGACGTAGGCTTGCCACTTGCTCCACAGGTTGGTGGGTTGGACCATCTTCACCCACTCCTATACTATCATGAGTTAAAACCCAAAGCACATGCGCGCCCATAAGGGCAGATAAACGTATGGCATTTTTAGCATAATCTGAAAACATCATAAATGTTCCAGCATAAGGTAAAATACCGCCATGCAAGGCCATGCCATTCATCATAGCACCCATGGCAAATTCGCGCACACCATAATAAATATAATTGCCGCCAAAATTATCATACTCAATGGCCTTGGAGTGCTTGGTCATAGTGCCCACAGACCCTGTAAGGTCTGCTGAGCCGCCCATGAGTTCAGGCAAGCTTGGCATTAGAGCTTCCAGCGCATTTTTTGAAGATATGCGCGTGGCCAATTTTTGTTTAGCTTCCAAGCAATTTTTAAGTGCAATGTCCACGCTTTCTGCAAAAGTTGTGGGCAAATCCCCTTCCATTCTACGAATGAATTCTTCAGCAAGTTCTGGGTATTTAGCAGAATACTCTTCAAAACATTCCTTCCAGTGGAACTCCGCTTTAACACCATAACTGTTAGCATTCCAAGCTTCTGCAATTACTTCTGGAATTATAAATGGTTCTTCATGCCAATTTAGGGCTTTACGAGTGGCCTTTGTTTCTTCAGCGCCAAGGGGTGAGCCGTGGCAACCACTGCTATCAACTTTATTTGGTGAACCATAGCCAATATGAGTTTTACAAATTATTAGTGTAGGTCGTGATTGTTCTGCATGAGCAATGGCAATGGCAGTATCAAGTGAAGCAGCATCATGACCATCCACTCCTCGCACCACATTCCAGCCATAGGCCTCAAAACGCTTAGCCACATCTTCAGCAAACCAGCCTTTAATATTTCCATCGATAGAAATATTATTGGCATCATACATGGCAATGAGCTTATGTAAACCAAGCGTTCCAGCAAGGGAGCAGGCTTCATGCGAAATTCCTTCCATCATACAACCGTCGCCAAGAAAAACATAGGTGCGGTGATCAACAATATGATGTTCTGGACGGTTAAATTGAGCAGCCAGATGAGCTTCAGCCAGTGCCATACCCACAGCCATGGCTATACCTTGACCAAGAGGACCAGTGGTACACTCAACACCTTGGGTATGCCCATATTCTGGGTGTCCTGGTGTTTTAGAGTGCAATGAACGGAAATTTTTAATATCTTCTATACTTACATCATATCCAGTTAAATGCAAAAGAGCATAAAGTAACATGGAGGCATGACCATTTGAGAGTACAAAGCGGTCCCTATTTATCCAATTAGGGTTAGCTGGATTATGCTTTAAATGGTGTCGCCAAAGAGCTTCTGCCATATCCGCCATACCCATGGGTGCTCCAGGGTGGCCTGATTTTGTTTTTTCAATTGCGTCTATGGACAAAAAACGTAAGGCATTGGCTAATTCTTTACGAGTTACCATAACTCCCCCAAGGGTTTTCTAGTTGCAGTGGCAGCTGCTGCAATAAAATCTTGCAAGCGTTTATCATACGGCGGCTTTGAAAAAAATGCCGATCCAGAAACAAAAATATCAGCACCAGCATCAATTAGGGCGGCAATATTTTGTGGGTCAACCCCACCATCCACTTGAATTTTTATATGCCCCTTGCCTGCATCATCAAGCATTGAGCGTAAATTTCTAATTTTATTAAAGGTAGAAGGAATAAAATTTTGCCCAGAAAAACCAGGATTAACACTCATGAGCAAAATCATGTCCACATCATCAAGGACATATTCTAAACAATTTAGTGGTGTTGAAGGATTTAGCGATACACCAGACTTCATACCAAGCTTAGCTATGGCACTTAGGGTGCGTTGCAAATGCTTTGTGGCCTCTGCATGAACGACCAACATGTCTGCACCAGCTTTATGATAATCATCTAAATAACGCTCTGGTGCTTCAATCATAAGGTGCACATCAAAAAAAAGTTTACTGCATTTACGCAAAGCTGCTATTACAGGCGGACCAAAGGTGATATTAGGAACAAAATTACCATCCATAATATCAAGATGTAGCCATGAAACATTGGCTTGTTCTAAAGCCTGCAATTCTTCTTCCAAACGCGCAAAATTTGCACTTAATAATGATGGCGATATAATGGGCAACTGCATATTACAACACTCTAATCGCTCAGCAAATCACATGTTTTAGTAAGCATTTCACGCACTTCTAACAGCTCATCGCGAAGTTCCTCGAACTTTGCATTATCATTTTGACCGCCACTTGTCTTATTTTCCCATTTATGATTTTGCTCTGACTGCAATGTGCGACGAGCACCGTCAATGGTCATGCCTTGTTCATGCAATAAATGCTTAATACGCTTAAGTAAGTTAACATGGGCCTCAGTATAGACTCTTTGTCCTTTACCCGTGCGCAATGGCGCAAGCTGAGAAAACTCAGTTTCCCAAAACCGCAAAACATAGCTTTTCAACTGAAGCTGTTCAGCCACGTCACCAATACGGTATGTCTTTTCTGCCATAAGCTACCTCGCAAAAACAGCGCTATATGAATTCGCCATCATACTAAATCATCATTGGTCAAATGTCGATTTAAATACGCACGCCAAAAGCTTTAATAATGGATTGAGCAACTTTTTCTCTTTCCTTATCAACTTCTGCATCCTTCAAAGTACGATTTGCATGACGAAATGTTAAACGAAATGTTGCATTACGTCCACCCGCTGTGGGTTCAAATAAATCAATAAGGTTTATATCTTCAAGTAGTGGTAATTTCATATTTTCTACAAGTTCAAGCACAGCCCCTACTTGCAATAAATCATCAGACATTACAGTAATATCGCGGCGAATTGGAGGATACATGGGCAATGACTTAAACGCTATAACAGCAGCATGGGCCAAGCCCTTTAATAAATCAATATCAATTTCAGCTAGCCAAACAGCTTTTTTAGCATGAAAATCATTTGCCAATTGCGTTTTAACCTGCCCCATAAAACCAAGCTTTTGCCCTTGCACTTCAATATTCACACAAGGGGACAAAAATTCATGGGATTGTGCTTGCACAAAACTCAACCCAGCAATATGTAAGAATGAGAATAAATGTTCAATAATTCCCTTTATGTCACTATAATCAACATCATCGCCCATATGCGGCCAGCTACCATCAAAACGAGCACCATAAAGCAATAAGCCCAAACGTCCAAACTCTTTTGCTGTAGTTTCAGATTCTTTATCAGCTATGAAAATGTGAGCCAACTCAAATAAGCGCAAGCCATGGTTGCCTTGAGCAATATTATGACGTAAGTTTTGCAATAATCCTGGTGCTAAAGCAGTACGCAAAGCATCTTGCTCTGCAGAAAGAGGATTGATAATTGAAACTCGATTTCCCTTTTCTAAACCCAGAAAATCCAAATCACTATGTCCAACGAAGCTATAGTTTACAGTTTCATTTAAGCCAAGACCATGTCCCCATTTTTTAAGGCGAGACCAAAAGTCAAACGTTGTTTCAACCGCTCCAGCATCGTCCAAATTATGTCTAACCATTGGCAACACTGGCTCAATGCGGTCAAGACCATAAACACGGCCCACCTCTTCAATTAAATCCGCCTCACGCTCAAAATCTCCACGCCAAGATGGCGCAAGCACTTGCCAGCACGCAGCATCATCTTGATTTACACTACAACCAAGACCAGTTAACACCTTATGGCAAAACTCCGCCTCAAGCTTCAAACCAAGCAATGCATTAGCACGAGCAAGGCGAAATGGAATTTTAGGAGCAACCCAAGGTGCAGGCTCAGACTTACAAATACCTGTGCGCACAGTACCACCAGAAAGCTCCGCCATCATGCTTGCTGCCCTATCCATGGCCCATGTGTTGGCAACTTGGTCAACACCACGCTCAAAACGATACGAAGCCTCACTGGAAAGACCCAAACGACGAGATGTTTTACGAACACTAGCTGGCCGAAAAACCGCACTCTCTAAAAATACCGTATTTGAAGTTTCTGTAATTTCTGAATCAAATCCACCCATTACACCAGCAAGAGCAGTTACACCCTTAGCATCACGAATGGTTAAATCATTGGCATTCAATGTGCGCTTTTGACCATCAAGAGTAGTTAACTCCTCACCCTCAGTGGCATTGGCAACAACAATACAACCTCCCCTTAACTTCGCAGAATCAAAGGCATGTAAAGGTTGTCCGCACTCCATAAGCACATAGTTGGTAACGTCAACAATATTTGATATGGGACGTATACCCACAGCATTCAAGCGATACCGCAAACTCAAAGGAGATGGACCAATTTTAACATTTTCAATAACTCTACCCTGATAAAGCGGACAAAGCTCAGCATCACTTATACTAATAGGCACATTTACTGCTTCGCCATGCTCTTTTAGTTCAAACTTCGGCATGCTTAACGGCAAGTCATAAACAAGGGCCACCTCTCGAGCAATGCCCAAAACTGACATACAATCAGCTCTGTTAGGTGTAATGCTTATATCTAACACCTCACGGTCAAGGTCAAGATAATCCACAAGCTTAACCCCAATAGGTGCATCTTCTGCTAAAACCATTATGCCACTATGGTCTTCGGTTAAGCCAAGTTCACGCTCAGAACAAATCATGCCAAAAGACGGCTGACCGCGCAATTTGGCCTTTTTTATAACCATACCATCAGGCATGGTCATGCCCACTAAAGCCACAGGAACCTTTTGCCCCTGAGCCACATTAGGCGCGCCACAAACAATATCAAGCAATTCTTCTTGCCCAACATTAACCTTACATACAGACAATTTGTCTGCCTCAGGATGCTTGCCACACTCCACAACATGACCAATAACTATGGGCTCAATATTGTCATATGGACGCAAAATTTCTTCAAGTTCAAGACCCAACATAGTTAAACGCTCACCTAGCTCTTTTGCACTACCAGTAAAGGGTACAAATTCCTGTAACCATTTCAAACTTAATAACATAATAATAACCTTATTTGAATTTCCATCCGGCATCTGTTTCCGGTAAATCTGGTAAAGGACGAGAATATTGCTCGCCTGCGCCACCATATGCACCACTGCGCAAACGTTCACGAGAAGATTTTACATCTTCCTCTGGTAAAATTACCCTACCATATGCATCAACAATAGTTCGGCCTGTTGGCACTCCGCTGCTATGCTTATTCTCACTCTCAGGTCCATAACTATATTTACTGCCACTCTCAAGACCAGTTTGTGGTGCATTGGTCGCAGCAAATGCGCTTGTTGCACATAAAAGCAAACAAAACAGAATTTTACATAAATTGCGACAAAAAGCGTACATCATTTTCAAAAAACATCCTTAAATCGCCAATTCCATACTTTAACATGGCCACACGCTCAACGCCAAGGCCAAAGGCAAAACCAGTAAACTCTTCTGGATCATAGCCAACCGCCTCAAATACAGCAGGGTCAACCATTCCACAACCCAAAATCTCTACCCAACCCGTACCCTTACACACACGGCAAATGTCATTGCCAATATGACCCTTACCTGCGCAAATACAACAAGATATATCAGCCTCGGCAGACGGCTCTGTAAAAGGAAAAAAACTTGGACGAAAGCGCACATCTGTCTTTGGACCAAAAACGCCACGCATAAACGCAGTTAATGTGCCACGAAGCTCCGCCATACTGACATTTTTATCCACAAGCAAACCCTCAACCTGATGAAACATAGGCGTATGAGTAATGTCAGAATCACGACGATAAACCTTACCAGGCGCAATAATTGCCAAAGGCGGACGCTTTGAAAGCATGGTACGCACCTGCACTGGCGAGGTATGCGTGCGCATGACAACATTATCCGACACATAAAGCGTGTCCTGCATGTCACGAGCAGGATGCTCAGGTGGAAGATTTAATGCCTCAAAGTTATGATAGTCCGTTTCAACCTCAGGACCAGACATAATATCATAACCAAGCTTCTTAAATATTTCGCAAATTTCTTCCATCACCAAGGTTGTGGGATGCAATGAACCATGCCATGGCGCACGACCTGGTAGTGTTGCGTCAAAACGTAAAAGTGCCTCTGCCTCACTCTTTGCATCAAGGCTTTCCTTGGCACTATCAAAAAGACCATTCAAAGCAGTCTTAATTTCATTAGCTTTTTGTCCTACAGCTGGACGCTCAGCAGCATCAAGACTCGGCAACTTAGACATAATCTCAGCAACACGCCCCTTACGCCCCAAAAAGTCAATTCGTAATGCCTCTAAATCAGCCTGAGACGATGCTGACCCTAAACCAGCCTCAAGCTCCGGCACTAAACTATCTAACGCACTTAATAAATCCATGTTCACCTCTAACAATTTATTAGTAGAGTTTTCTGGGGGAAAACCTTTTCTGAAGAAAAGGTTTTCCCCCAGACCCCCTTTCCAAAAAACTTTAACGGAGGATGTAATTTACAATTTTAATACATCCCCGATTAACTATCACCCATCTATATTCTTTTTAATCAACTAATTATGCGGTTATATTTTTTTGAAGCCCCCTGCTCAATTGTGCAGATAAACTTAGTATTAATTTTTTATTCTTTCATTAAAAAGGAAAGAATGCTATTCAATCTGAACCTTTCGCACCTAAATTACAACCAAAAACTCCATTCAACTACATGTTCACTCGTGCTGTGCCGCATGGGTAGACCCTAGCTTGTCTAGGTCTACACATGCCCCGTAGTAGATCGTTTGAGCAAAGCGAAAACAGCTACGCAGGGATGGCTTACAGCCGAGTGCCTAGCGGGGGGAGCGGGATTGTAAGGGCTGCGGGGGGTAAGGCCCCCTTAAGCCCTTGCCCCCCTGCGGGAGCAGGCAAAATAAAATATAAAAATAAAACTACTACAGCAAGAAAAACTATAACTAAAAAAATAATCTACAATTTCACTCCAACCCCATTAACCATCACCCATCTATAATATTAACTTAATTTACATTCTTCCATTAAGGCGACGGTCTATGCATTAACACCGCATTCCACACCTAAAATATAACCCAAAAAGTAATTTCACAAATATAACAAAGCCGAAGCTCAAAACCACTAAAAAGCCCACAGGGCACTGGGTTTTTGTGGAATGCGAAGCTCTGCCCAAAGGGTGCCACAAAGTGGCATAGCCGTTGGGTGAGCTTGCGAACCTTACGGCTACAGAGCGCAAAGCATGGAGCAAAAACCCAAGTGGTTGGTTTTTGGGCGATTTTGAATATATTTTAGGGTTTTTTCTTGTGCCGAGGAAGATGGAAGATTTTGAAGGCAGAACGTATATAAATACGTGCGTTTAAAATCTTTCATCTGACGAAGGCACAAGGAAAAAGATAAATATTTTAAAATCGGCCAAAAGTATACGCAATAAACTAAGTCCAAAGACCGTACAAACCAAAACAAATAAACAAATAAACAAATATAAAAATAAAACTACTACAGCAAGAAAAACTATAACTAAAAAAATAATCTACAATTTCACTCCAACCCCATTAACCATCACCCATCTATAATATTAACTTAATTTACATTCTTCCATTAAGGCGACGGTCTATGCATTAACACCGCATTCCACACCTAAAATATAACCCAAAAAGTAATTTCACAAATATAACAAAGCCGAAGCTCAAAACCACTAAAAAGCCCACAGGGCACTGGGTTTTTGTGGAATGCGAAGCTCTGCCCAAAGGGTGCCACAAAGTGGCATAGCCGTTGGGTGAGCTTGCGAACCTTACGGCTACAGAGCGCAAAGCATGGAGCAAAAACCCAAGTGGTTGGTTTTTGGGCGATTTTGAATATATTTTAGGGTTTTTTCTTGTGCCGAGGAAGATGGAAGATTTTGAAGGCAGAACGTATATAAATACGTGCGTTTAAAATCTTTCATCTGACGAAGGCACAAGGAAAAAGATAAATATTTTAAAATCGGCCAAAAGTATACGCAATAAACTAAGTCCAAAGACCGTACAAACCAAAACAAATAAACAAATAAACAAAGAAAAAAATAAAACAAATCAACAAAAATAAAATATAAAAATAAAACTCTTACTTCTGACGAATGCACAATGAAAGCAATAAAAAAACGCCCTATGCCATAGGCATAAGGCGTTCTAGTACCTTGGGCATTACTGTCTATCTAAAATAACTTACTTTATAGCTTTTTTAACAATATCAACTAACTTAGCAAAATCGTCTTTAGAACGCACTGCCATATCAGCAAGCACCTTACGATTAAGCTCAATATTAGCTAACTTCATACCGTGCATAAAACGGCTATAGGAAAGACCATGCTCGCGCACACCTGCATTAATACGCAAAATCCAAAGCTTGCGGAAATCACGTTTGCGTAGCTTACGTCCAATATATGCATACTGTAATGAACGTTCAACGGCCTCGCGAGCGGTACGGTATAAGCGACTACGACCGCCACGAAAACCCTTGGCCATAGCCAAATATTTTTTATGCCTGCGATGTGCGGCAAGACCTCTCTTTACACGCATGGGGATACCCTCCAATTATTAGGCGAGGCGGAGATCATGCCAGCCCAATAAGAAAAATTACTACATTATAACAAGCTTGAAGCACCACTAGGGATTTGTAAACTTCTTTACTTGTTAATCCAAAAATCCAAAATTCTAACTGTTTCTAATGCTAATACCACAAGGTATTATACATTAGGTAACATGCGGCGAACCGCTTTTTCGTTGGTGCTATCCACTAAGGTGGACTGACCAAGACGCATTTTGCGCTTGGCATTTTTCTTGGTCAAGATGTGACGCAAGTTTTGGCGACGGCGCTTAAACTTGCCACTTCCTGTAACCTCAAAACGCTTTGCTGCGCAACGACGAGTTTTAATCTTAGGCATAATCTTCTCCTAAAAAGTTAACAATAGACAATAAAACCAAGTTCTTACCTTATACAAAATCATAAAGATGATTTTAATAATTAAATCATATGTACAACATGCATAAAGAAGACGTAACTTGCCCTAAAAAGCTTTCAAAGGCAAGAATAAATATTAAAAAAAATTTTATACAGTTGAGGCCAAACCCACTGCTTGCATTTGCGCCCTTAAACAAGCATAAGCCGCTTAACATTAAAGTATAAAAATCAACATATTGGCAAATAAGAAAATCGCCATCTTCTTGACTTTAGCTACCATTAACTAGCGTTAAGACTACAAAAACTCTGCGCAAGTCCAGTGTGTTAAAGTTTCGTATTACTTTTTGGGTATAAGTAACATCTGTAAGGTGCGTCCTTCTGAGCGTGCTTCTTGGTCAACTTTGGCAATATCTTGTGTATCAGCAATGACGCGCTCAAGAATGGACAAGCCTCTATCTTTATGCACTATTTCACGTCCACGGAAGAAAACTGTAACCTTACAGCGATCGCCAGCCTCAATAAAACGGCGAATGTGGCGCAACTTAGTTTCATAATCATGGTCATCAGTTTTTGGTCTGACCTTGATTTCTTTAATTTGCACCACAGTTTGCCTTTTCTTGGCTTCCTGTTTCTTCTTTTGTTGCTCGTACTTGAACTTACCATAGTCCATAATACGACATACAGGCGGGTCAGCAGTTGCTGCAACTTCCACAAGATCAAGACCGGCCTCCTTGGCAGAGGCAATGGCCTCATTGCGGTCAAGTATCCCCAGTTGTTCACCGTCCGCACCAATAACTAGCACTTCACGAGCACGAATCATTTCATTGCGGCGTACACTATCTTGCGGCATCTCACGCCGCGGTCTCATATTAGGCGAAGCTATAACGCATACCTCTCTGCTTAAATGGTTGTTCACAATCGGCCTTTATAATTTCGGCAACCTCACTGGCTGTCTTTAGGCCTAAATTATCTCCATTACGCAAGCGTATATTTACGCTTTGCGCCTCAACTTCCTTATCACCAACAACTAAAATATAAGGCACTTTGCTAAGTTGGGCTTCACGAACTTTAAAGCCCAGCTTTTCATTACGCATGTCGGCATAAGCCCTTATACCATTTTTATTTAATTCTGCCACCACTTCTTTGGCAAAATCATTTTGAGCGTCAGTTACTGTTAAAACGCGCGCTTGTTCTGGCATAATCCAAGTAGGCAAAGCACCTGCGTAGTGCTCAATTAAAATACCAATAAAGCGTTCCATGGAACCCATGATGGCCCTGTGAATCATAACAGGTCTGTGACGCTCGCCATCTTGACCCACATACTCAAGCTCAAAACGCTCTGGTAAGGTAAAATCACATTGTATGGTTGAACATTGCCACTCTCGCCCGATGGAATCAAGCAATTTTACATCTATTTTGGGTCCGTAAAATGCACCATCGCCTTCATTAATTGTATAATCAATGCCCACACGCTCAGCAGCTTGTTGCAAAGCAGATGTGGCAAGCTCCCAAGCTTCGTCAGTGCCGATGTACTTTTCAGGCTTGGTGGAAATTACAACTTTATAGTCAAAATCAAAAAGCTGCATTAAATCGCGCACTAATGTTATAACATCAATTATTTCATTTTCCAATTGCTCGGGTGCGCAAATAACGTGAGCATCGTCTTGGGTAAACTGTCTAACCCTCATAAGGCCATGCAAAACGCCTGACTTTTCATGCCTATGCACAAGGCCAAGCTCAAAATATCGCTGCGGCAAATCCCTATAACTACGCAAAGAATTTTTATAAATTAACATATGAGAGATGCAGTTCATGGGTTTAACACCATAGGCATCTTCATCAATATTGGTAAAGTACATATTTTCACGGTAGTTGTCATAGTGACCTGACTTTTGCCAAGTTTCCACACGCAACAGCTGTGGGCCTTGTACAATGCCATAACTACGCTTCAAATGCTCTTTGCGCCAAAAATCTTCCAGTATTGTTCGTACAAGCATGCCCTTGGGTAGCCAAAAAACCATGCCTGGAGCAACATCTTCATGAAAGGCAAAAAACTCAAGCTCACGCCCAAGTTTGCGGTGGTCACGGCGTTTTGCTTCTTCCAAATTATGCAAATGAGTTTTAAGAGCTTTTTCATCGGCAAATGCCGTACCGTAAATGCGTGAAAGCATTTTATTTTTTTCATCCCCACGCCAATAAGCGCCAGCAACGGAAAGTAATTTAAATGCCTTAACATGGCCTGTGTGCGGAATGTGTGGCCCACGGCAAAGGTCTAAAAATTCAGAACTTTTATATAATGAAACTATGCCTTGTTCAAGCTCAGAAATAATTTCTACCTTATAATTTTCGCCCATGGAATTAAAAAGCTCAATGGCCTCATCTCTACCCATTTCACTACGCTCAAAAGGCAAAGATTCTTTAATTATTTTCTGCATTTCTGCTTCAATGGCTTCTAAATCGTCAGGAGTAAAGGGGGTATCAGTGCTAAAATCATAGTAAAAACCATTATCAATGGCAGGGCCAATGGTAACTTTAACCTTGGGAAAAAGCTTAAGAACAGCTGCTGCCATAATATGAGCAGTGGAATGGCGTATAATCTCTAGCCCTTCTGCAGAATCAGCATATATTGGTTCTAGAGTGGTGGTGCCAGAGGGAATGGGGCTTGATAAATCAATTAAATTATCACCCACGCGGCAAGCCACAACGCTCTTAAACTTTTTGCCACTAAGGGCATTTTTTAGTGCGTCGGCACATAAAGCACCTTCTGCAACTTCTATTACTGCATCATCAATTTGTACATTCACCGCTAAAAACTCCTAAAATAAACACAAAAGGGAAGGCAAAACCTCCCCTATTTAATCTTACCAAAAAGCTTGGTAGGAACGAGCAGACTTGAACTGCTGACCCCTTCCATGTCAAGGAAGTGCTCTAGCCACCTGAGCTACGCTCCTACAGTTGAGGCAACACTTAAAAATACGTTTATTCAACAAAATTGTCAATAGTTTTTTACATGACTAACATTTTATGTCACGGCATTCTTATTTCAAGGAGGGTATTTACTTTTTATGTAGTTTTAAAGACATGGACTGCCACGTCGTGTCGCTACTAACCCGATTTTTAAACATAATTCCCAAAGCGACATTCCTCGCAGTGACCTTCGCTGTACCCTAGAGTCATTGCGAAAAACGCTTCGGGAGTGGTGTTAGGTCACAAAATTACTAGCGTTTTTTTGTGGCAGCTACCCAACGGGCGCACAGAGTGCGTTTACGTTAGGCGAAGCATGAGCCTTACGTAAATAGACAGCAACGCATCCATCTTACAAAACTACGTCAACGTACAAAACCACCCCAAATTAGAATGCCGTGATTTTATATTGGCAACATTTGAAAAGTTTATTTTTACGCCATAAAATTACCCAAAAAATACATTTCAACTTCTTATTTTTGCAAATTTATCGAGCTAATTTGATTTTTAACTATGACATTTCATGTAGTTAACATTTTTCAAGGCTAGCTAATATTATATCATTACAAATTTCGCTTTTTTTATGCAAAGCAATGTGTTGCATTATAAATACAGCACAATAAAAATCAATTTATCCTGTAGTGGCAACCCTTACTTTCCTTATTACGCAATGCTGCTTGGGTAATTACATAGGCCGTATGCACACCATGAAAAAGATTGATTAGCGGTGGGGTGATTTGGGTGCGTTTATAAAAATCGTGAATACGGCGTGACAAATCACGCAAATCTTGGAAAGCCCTATATAGTCTGGCATTGTTGCGTGTAATGCCAACGTAATTCCACATGGTATGGCGAATGCTTTCCCAATCCTGAGCTATTAAGGCTGGGTCATCATTATGTTCTGTGCTACCTTGCTCCCAATCGGGAATAATTTTTCTTAAGCCCTCTGGCAGTGAGTTTTCATCTTGACTACGCTTTGCAACATCATTTCCAGCACAAAAGCCCCAAGTTACAGCCTCAAGCAGTGAAGTGCTTGCTAGGCGGTTGGCACCATGCACACCAGTGCAGGCGCATTCGCCAATGGCATAGAGTCCATAAACATCTGTTCGGCCAAACTTATCCACCAAGATGCCACCACAAAAATAATGAGCCGCTGGCACAATGGGTATGGGTTCTTTATTAATATCAAGACCAACTGCTTTGCATATTTTTGAAACTGTGGGGAAGCGTTTTTCTAAATCATGTTCAATGGTTCTTGCGTCTAAATAGAGGCAGGGTGACCCTGAGGCTAGCATTTCTGAAACCATGGCTTGTGAAACCACATCTCTTGGGGCAAGTTCTTCTCGCTTATCATAACGATGCATGAAGGGTTTGCCATGTGCGTCCAATAGTCTTGCACCCTCTCCGCGCATGGACTCTGTGAGCAAATCTCTGCGATGGTTAGGTTTGCTATACAGTGACGTGGGGTGAAATTGCATAAATTCAGTATTAATTACGCCAACATGTGCGCGATGTGCCATGGAGATGCCAGACCCTACGCAAGACTCAGCATTGGTTGAATGCAAAAACACATTGCCAACTCCGCCTGTGGCAAGAATTGTCCAATCCGCTAAAATTGTTTGTGGTTTTGAGAGTTCATCATTATAAATATATGCCCCAGCGCAACGATTTAGCACATCATAGCGATAGTCAGACTGACGGCCATGGTGTCGGCTTGTGAGTAAATCAATGGCATAACAGCTTTGCATAAGCTTAATGTGAGGGTGTTTTTTAACAGCGCAAATGAGTGATTTCATAATGGATGCGCCTGTATAGTCGGCAGTATGCAAAATGCGTTTGGTGCTATGGCCGCCCTCTCTGGTTAAATTCCATTCACCATCGTCATTTTTATCAAAGGGCACTTGCACACGCTCCATGAGCATTTTCTCCACAGCCGTTGGACCCTGAGCACAAATATGTTCAACAGCATCCTTATAATTATAGTTATGCCCTGCCACTAAGATATCATGGGCGAGAGCTTCTTTATCATCACCAGTGGAGGATTTGTAGATTATGCCACCTTGAGCCAACTCAGAATTTCCACCGCCAAGTGCGCTTGCAGATGACAACAAAAGCACCTCAACACCTGCATCGGCAAGGGTTAAAGCCGCTGTGCAACCTGCAATGCCAGAGCCTATGACTAAGCTTTGTACATAAATTCTGTCGCTCATTACACTCCAGCCTTGGCGCAAGCATCAAGCATACGCTCAAGGGTTGCTCTGGATGTTTTCACTTGATTGCTCGGAATTTTAACAGCTTGAGCCTTGCCATCTTTAATTTGCTGCAAATTGGCAAAGAGTTTTTCAGCACTGATTTTTGCCATATGCGAGCAATATGAATTTCGTAAAGGCACAATCTTACAATGGTTGGCATGACGCTTTTGCAAACGGTAAACTAAATTGGCCTCAGTGCCCACAATTACAGTGCTTCCCTTCGGGCTTTTGGCTACAATATCAATAAGATATGATGTTGAACCAGCACCGTCTGAATTTTCAACCACTTGTGGTGAACATTCTGGATGCACATATACATAGCAATTATTATATGTTGCACGCATTTTCTGTATAATATCTGCATTAAATTTTGCATGAACAGCACAGCAACCAGGCCACATTAAAAGCTTTGCCTTGGCAAATTTTGCGTCAATTTGCGTACCATTAGCACGGACATTTAGCACATGTTCATCCTTAGCCTCAAGCCCAAGCTTGCGCGCTGTGTTTTGGGCAAGGTTTTTATCTGGTAAAAATAGCACTTGGTCGCCTTGATTTAAAGCCCATTTTAGCATAATTTCAGCATTGGCAGAGGTGCAAACAGCACCGCCATAACGCCCCACTACGTCCTTTATGGCAAGAGCAGTATTGACATAGGCTAGCGGTATTATCTTAGTACCATTTTGCTTGCTAAGTGCTTGAAAAACCGATTCAAGTAGTGGTGCAGGAGCCATTTGTGACATAACACAATTGGCAGAACTGTCTGGAATGTAAATTTTTTGACCTTCACGAGCTAGCAAGGCCGCAGACTCTGCCATGAAATACACACCACAAAAAACAATATGCGGTGCTGTGACTTGCGGTATTTTACGCGCAAGCTCCAATGAGTCACCTGTTATATCACAATGAGCAATAATATCATCGGCTTGATAATGATGCCCCACAATACAAACATCATCGCCTAAGTCAGCGCGAATTTTAGCAATTTCTTGTGCAAGGTTTGACATAACTACCTCAATTATTTTGAAGTGGTATTGATGGATTTTTTCTTACAATCCACACGCCGCTGCCAAATGCGCCATATCCACGCAAGGCATAGCAGCACATAAACACTTGTAACTATATACAAATTATCCTTGCCGCTCAATGAACCATCCCAACTCCAAGTATAATTTTCATATCTTTGTAAAACCAAGGAAAAACAAAGAACACAAGTTAACACTATCCAAATGGGCCAAAGCCACCGCATGGGAAAGGCCTCCTCCCAAAAATATGATTTACGATAAAAGCGATTGGAGGACATGAACACACTTACAAGTACCAGAGCTAGGGTCAGCACAATGAATAAACTTAAGCCTTTTAAGGCAGCGCAAATTAAACCCAAGGACAAAAAGACAACACTCAACCTAAAGCCAATGGCTTGGCGCATTTCAAGACCATATGATGCAAAAATTAGCATGGCACCTGAAAAAATGCAGGCCCAATGCAAAAATGCAAACATCCAAGCAGGCCAGTCTATATATAAGAAAAATTTTCCATCTTGCCATGCAGGAAACATGGAAAAAGCAAATAAAGCAACACCAGCCCCAAAGGTTGCCCAAGCACTAATGCTATGCGAAAGAACTGAAAGCCAGCGCCCAGCATCTCGAAAAACGTCCTTGCGTTGTCTTGCCTCATAAATTCCTAAGAAAACTGCCGCCGCAAGCAGTGGTAAGATGAAATAAATTAAACGGAAGCACAAAACAGCCGCCACAACCACTTGTTCTTTAGGTGTGTGGGTTAGGTGCAAGATTACCAGCTCAAAAACGCCGACGCCGCCCGGCACATGCGTTAAAACCACAGCCACTTGGGCCATTAAATAGCTTGGTAAAAAATGTATGAAATTAATATCTAAGTCACCAGGTAAGAGTACATACATACAACCTGCTGCCACAATTAGGTCAACACCAGCAACAATTGCTTGCAAAATTGCTATTTTTAGGGGTGGAAATACAAATTCACGCCCAAAAACAGTAATGGGTTTGCGTATAAAATGACAGGCAATAAAATAAGCAAAGGCCATGCTTAGCAAAATTACGCCAAGAAAACGCACGTCGGTTATGGGCATTTTACTTAATAATTCTGCTGGAATTTCTGGCGGATGCACAATGAAAACTAATCCGCAAAGACCCAAAGCCCCCACCCAAAAAGTCACGGCCAACATAAGGACAAGGCGTACAATGTCCACCAAGGAAAAGCCCCAAGCAGAGTAAAAACGGTAACGCACGGTGGTTCCGCCAAGTAAAGCCCCAAAGTTATAGCTAACGGCTTGACCAATGAAGGAAACAAGGGCTGTTCGTCCCAGTGGCAAGGGTTTTTTAATGGCCACAAGGGCTAGCCAATCATAACCAACTAAAATCAGATAGTTAACAATCATTAATCCCACAGAGGCCAATAAACGCCAATCGGGAATTTGAGACAAACTATCCCGAATTTCAACTAAGCTATATGCTTTAAGCTTGTGATATAATAGATATATAGCACCAACAAAAATGCATGTAATAATTATGGGTCCCAAGTAGCGTAAATATTTTTTCATTTGCCAACCGTTTTATAAAACAATGGTGTACTTTTTAACGAAAGTGCAAGGTACATTTTTTAATGCTTTTATGCAATTATTTTATGTATGAAGTTTGAAGGAGGACCACGGCATTCTAATTTGAGGTTTACTACCCCCTAGCTACTCGTAACCTAAAGGTTCCTCGTATGCATTCCCCCTCACGAGGGGCTTAAAAGGTAAAAATTAGATACATTGCCCAAATTAGAATGTCGCGTTTTAATGCTTACATGTCCAATATTTACATTGACAATGTCAATATCATAGCATATTTTTGCGAAGTTGTATTATAAATCTTAAAAGGAAGGAAAATATCATGCAAAAAAACAATTTTTTGAGAAAATTGGCACTAAGCTTGCTAATTTTAGGTCTTTGCACAAGTCCTGTGCATGCGGCAACTAACCCAAGTGGCAACACCATATCAGGTATGCCTACTACCGCAGGGGACAACTCGTATGACAACCAAGGAGTAATCTCAGGTGGGGTACTCAATTCATTAGGGTTTTACGCTGGCATTGGAGGATATATTGTAAGCAACGAAAACTTTAGCTTTAAAAACTCAAATCAAATCAGTATCATTAGACCAACTAATGATCTTATAATCGGCATACTTGCCTATATTCCAACGTTAGGTAAGATTGATGTAATCAATAGTGGCGCAATAACCGTACATGGTGCTCAAACGACTGTTGGCATATATGCAGTGACGGACAACGGCTACGTAAGCATTAACAATAGCGGAAGCATCACTGCACGCGGAGAGAATGATGAAGCTTTTGGCATTCTCGTTAGTACTGAAGTTGGTGCTAATGTTGTTAATAGCGGAAATATTGAAGTAATTGGAGTTGATGTAGTTCATGGTATTTCTTTGGCAGCTGAAGCCTATAGTGAAGTAATCAATACTGGAAATATTGAAGTCCGTGGGCGTGATGGTGTTTACGGCATATCTGCAGAAATTTCTAATGATGCTAAGGCTGTGATTACAAACGCTAATTTTATTAGTTCCTATGCTAGCACTGGAGACGCCTATGGTATGAATATCACCTCCGGTAGTAACAATGTTATTGTAAATAACACTGGTATTATCAATTCATCTGCACCTAATGGCCGTGCCTTTGAAGTCCATGGACAAACCAACTACAACGTAGGCACTTGGGCCACTACTTTGAGAACTTGGTCTGGTAACGATGCAGTTTTTGGCATTACGGGTGTTCTTAATAAATTAAATTTTGTCAATTCCACGCTAATTTTGCGCCCTGGAAGTGCTGCTCAAGATTTTGCGTTGGGTAAGGAATATAGTGTGGCAAATATGGTAAGCAAAGATGGAGCACAACAAGATTCAATGTCTACTAGCATTAACGGTACAATTGTCGCAGCCGTTGCCGAAGTTCCATTCTTAAAAGCCACCCTTACCAATGGTGCCAGCCCCAAAGATGCCACCGTGCGCCTTGATAGCAATGTGAGTGATGAAACCACACCAGGTACTGCCACCATGCAACAAGCAGTGGCCCAAGTACAAAATCAATTTAGCAATCTATCTACTTCACTACGCAATGCCCTTGTGCAAATATACACTGAGGCCAATTTAGTGGCAGATACCACTCAAGACAGTGTAAGCGGTGTTGCCGCTGGTTCAAGTGTTGTTAATAATAAATGGCAAATATTCTTAAGCCCTCATGCAAGCTATGTTAATAATAGTAAATATGACTATGATGGTAGTAATATGGGCGTTACAGCAGGGGCAAGCTACAGGCTAAGTGATAGCTTTTCCTTTGGTGCGCACTTGGATTTAAGCTTTGGCGATTATAGTGGCGACTTCATGAATATGAATACAGATTCTACATCCTTTGCTCTTGGTTTACATGCCGCATATAACTTTAGTCCAGCATGGTATTTGCGTGGACAGATAACTGGCTCAATAAATCAAAATGACAGTGATTTCAGATCAGATTTAACAAGTCTACATGGCAATGCCGATTTTAATGGTGAAGCCCTATATGCAGAATTAGCAACAGGCTACACTTGGCAAATTGCCAAAGGACATAGCATTACACCAGAAATTGGCTTAAGCTACCTTGGTACACATACCTATGCCTATGATGTGGATTGGAATATATCAAACATGGCTCTACCTCTTTATAATATGAGCTATGATGACAGCTATTATAATGCCTTCTACGCCACAGCACATGTGGATTGGCGTGGTGAGTGGGCAGTAAATGATAATAGCGCTATTGCATTTATGGCAGGCTTAGGTCTTCGCCAAACCCTAACCAATGGCAAAATTGACACAAGCTTCAAGATGCTCGGCTCAAATTATACTGCCACAGGAACAGAAGATGTGACAACTTTCTTAGTTGATGCAGGTGTTGAGTATAACTGGGATATAATCAGCATAAGCTTAAATTATGAAGGTGGCTTTGGTTATGACCAAACAAACCATGGTGGGACTTTACAGCTTAAATTCGAATTCTAAAAATCATTAATAACTAAAAGCCCACATTTTGTGGGCTTTTAGTTATTAAAATCAAGACATGCATTCCATCCTACGCCAGCACAATGTGATTCCTAGTACATACTGTTGCTAGATTGCCTCACAGTGACAGAATGTAGTTATGTTTAAAATCAATATATAAGACCGTCGTCAACGCTCCAAAAGACTCTGCACAATAGATTGTGCATGAGTCTTTATA
>CAYJOP010000029.1:0-21759 GCA_964371835.1 uncultured Desulfovibrionaceae bacterium | reverse complement strand
TTTGACTTTGGCTTGCTCCCCTGCGGGGCTTGCCACATCCTGTGGCATTCAGTTCATTTTGAACTGATTGCTAATTTTTAATTTTACAGATAATAGCTTTTTAAACATATTATGAATAAACGTATCCCAGAACCCCTAAGAGCTGTAGTTGAGCAACTTTCACGCTTGCCAGGCCTTGGCCCAAAGTCTGCCATGCGTGTGGCTATGGTTTTCTTAAAATGGCCAGAGTCTGAAACTCGCCGTCTTGGTAAAGCCATACACGATTTGCGTGACAATTTGCACCTTTGCTCACATTGCGGTGGTCTTACTGCCCAAGACCCTTGTGTTGTTTGTGCAGATATTAACCGCGAGCAATCCACACTTTGCCTTGTGGCTGAGTGGGATAGCATGCTAACCCTTGAAGAAGGCGGTATTTATAATGGTCAGTATCTAATTCTAGGTGGGCTTTTACAGTCTGGTAGCAGTAATACAGAAGGCCTTGACCTTGACAAATTAACCGCACGCCTACATGAAGGGCAAGTTAATGAGCTTGTGCTTGGTCTTGGAACTACCATTGAAGCTGACACAACTGGCTTTTACATCCGCAACCTTGTGCAAAAAACTTTTCCACATATTAAAATTACCCGCCTTGCCCAAGGCATTCCACTGGGACAAGAAGTTAAGTTTATGGATAAAGAAACCTTGCGACAGTCTTTGCAATTTCGCCAAGAGTTATAGGCATCTTTATGGATTTTTTTGCTTACCCCACAGTACAGGCTTTTTTTGCCGGACTTGGGCCTTTTTTGGCAATTGCTTTGGGTGCAGCAGGAGTTTTTTTACGCAAAGAGTTTTCAAAAGGAACCCTTGAGCTAATGCTTGGGGCCGCTGCTGGTATGATGCTTGGGGCAACATTTTGGTCTTTACTCATACCCTCACTTGATTTATCCAAAGACCTTGGTAAGTTTGCTTTTCTCCCAACCATGATTGGTCTTTTTGTTGGCACACTGTTTTTGCGTGGATTTGATGCCCTACTCCCTCACACTCACAATTTAAGCAACAAAACTGAGGGTGTTTCAACCAACTTAAATCGCAGTATATTACTAATTTTAGCCATGGCTTTACACCACATTCCAGAAGGTCTTGCAGTTGGTGTTAGCTACGGAGTCATGGGCACAGAGCAAGCTGTAAATGCTGATTTGTCCATGAATCATGCTCTCGTGCTCATGCTGTCAATCATGTTACAAGGCATACCCGAAGGGCTAGTCGTGGCCATGGCCTTACGAGCAGAGGGTATTAGTGCTGCAAAGTCGTTTTTTTGGGGCTCAATGAGCGGCATTACAACACCCATTGGTGCAGCTCTTGGAGCTTTAACCATCTCATTAAGTACACAAATTTTGCCCATGGCCTTGGCCTTTGCCGCAGGCGCCATGCTCTATATTATTGTGGAAGATATTATACCAGAATCACAAGTTTCAGGGCATGGCAATAATGCAACCCTTGCAACCATAGTTGGGATTGTTTTAGTTATGATTTTCAACACAATATTTGTTTAATAAATTTAGGAAACGCTATGTCCTTACAAAAAAAGTTAAATCTCAATGAATCTCCACTATTTTTAATGGATGGAAATGCTTATATTTTTAGAGGTTTTTACGCCAATCGCTTACAGCGTTCAGATGGTTTTCCAACCAATGCCCTCTATGTTGTCACCAGAATTATATTACGCATTTTGCGTGAAGAAAAGCCTTCACAATTTGTATTTTTTATGGATGGCAGAGGCAAAAACTTTCGCCATGAGCTATATCCATTATATAAAGCCAATAGAGATGCCACACCAGAAGAACTTGTACAGCAATTAGAACCAATTAAGCGCATGACTAAACATCTTGGCTTGCACTTGGAAGTTTCATCTGGCTGTGAGGCAGACGACTGCATAGCCTCACTTGCTAAACGTTATTCCAAAGACCGCCCTGTTGTCATCATCGGATCTGATAAAGATTTACGCCAATGCCTTGGCCCTAATGTATGGCTTTGGGATCCAGCCAGTAAGGAAGAAAAATTACTTTCTGCTGAGTCCTTCACCCAAGATACTGGCCTTAAACCTAGCCAATGGCCAGATGTGCAAGCCTTAATTGGCGATAGCAGCGACAATATTCCTGGGGTTCCAGGCATTGGCCCAAAAACTGCTGAAAAAATCTTTGCGGATTTTTCATCATTGGAAGACATTCGTGACGGCCTAGACCGCCTGCCACCAAAGCTTCTACAAAAAATATCACCACATGTGGATGAAATGTTCCTTTATCGCAAACTAACTACATTGAGCACAGACCAATGCCTAAACATACAAGAAGAAAACTTGCGCATAAAGCCCATAGTACCACAGGAAATTAGTTCATTTTTACAGGAATTTGAACTAACTTCACTCTTGCGAGAAGTGGAAAGCATGTTGCGTGCTGGCCTCTTGTTAACGTCTGGCCAAAAAAATCCTGAGATTGAGCAAACAGCTCAAACCCATGTAGATACAAAAATAGAAGAAAAGCCTAAAAAATCAGCTCAAACCCAAGTACAAGCAAGTCTTTTTGATGCAAACCAAGTCCCAACTTCACAAGGACCTGCGCTTGCTCAAAAAATTAGCATTGATGAGCTGCCTGATATGCAAGGCATTACTGTATCGCTTTTACCTGCTTTTTTTTACGCGCGTGAAGAACAAGGTTTTGTGCTGGGCATAAACAACAAAGAATGGCATGTGGATTTAAATAATGAACTAATATTACAACTTAAAAAAGCCAAAAACATTATCACACCAGATGTGAAAAGCTTGCTACGCAAAAATAAAATTTGGCATGAAATAGATATAACACAATGGTTTGACCTTGGCCTTGCAGCTTATTTACAAAACCCAGAGGAGCGTGATTATACTTGGCCCCGCTTGCAATGGCAATGGATAAGCAAGTTAAATATACATGGCAGCACACCCACAAGCACAGCCCTTGCCATGTGGGAGGACTTAACTGTAATTCTTGCTGAGCAAAATTTAGCCAAGCTCTATTATGAGCTTGAGATGCCATTAATATATGTTCTTGCAATGATGGAAGATGTTGGCATTGCTGTTGACCCAGCGGCATTTAAATCCTTTTTAAATGATGTGCAAAAAGACCTTGATGCACGCACAGAGGAAGTTTATGCCGCCACAGGTACACGCTTTAATATTCGTTCAGCCCAACAATTGGGTGAGGTATTATTTACCACATTAAAATTACCAACAGCAGGAAAAACCAAGGGCGGTCAGCTTTCAACAGCACAAGAAAAACTTGAAAAATTAGCCGGAAATCCAGTGGTTGATGCCGTGCTTGAATTTAGAAAATTAGAAAAACTACGCTCAACATATCTTGAGCCTTTACCAAAACTTGCCGACGCTACAGGGCGCATACATAGCAATTTTAATCAATTAGCAACTGCAACTGGGCGTTTATCTTCAAGCAATCCCAATTTACAAAATATTCCTGTGCGTGGGGACTTGGGCAGGCGCATGCGCACTTGCTTTGTGGCAGCACCTGAGCATTTACTGGTGTCAGCAGATTATTCACAAATTGAGTTACGAGTGCTTGCCCACATGTCGCAAGACCCTGTACTTTTAGATGCTTTTCATAAGGGCCTAGACATTCACACAAGCACTGCCGCAATCATCTATGGTCTTTCACAAGATGCAGTAAATGCCGACCAACGCCGCAATGCAAAAACCATTAACTTTGGACTAATCTACGGCATGGGTGCACAAAAACTTGCCCAAGAGCTTGGCATTACAACTTCTGAGGCCAAAGACTTTATTGCAAATTACTTCAAGCATCTTGGTAAATTAAAAGAATTTTATGAGCAAATTGAAGAGCAAACCAAGGAACTGGGCTATGTAACAACCATTGCAGGCCGCCGCAGAATTTTGCCAGATATTCACTCAAAGCATAGTTTAAAATTTTCATTGGCCAGACGCCAAGCCATTAATACTGTCATCCAAGGTTCAGCCGCAGACATTATTAAAATTGCTATGCTCAAAGTTAATGCTGATGACAAATTACTTGAACTTAATGCAAAACTTGCCTTGCAAGTGCATGACGAACTCTTACTGGAAACACCCATTCAACACGCTGAAATAGCAGGTAAACGCATGGCTGAAATCATGACTAACATTGCACCAAATGGGCAAAAATTGGATGTACCATTGCTTGTTGATTGGGGGGTAGGATCAAATTGGAACTTAGCGCATTAACTACGCTAAAAAAACATCATCCACTGCATAGTCGTCACTGAAAAACCACATAACACACCGAAAGCAAATCATTTTTAACTAAAAATGAGCTAATAAAAATGCCAGAAACAAGCGTATGAAATACAACTTTCTGGCATTTTATGCTGCAAAAATATTGTTTTTTAGTGCCGACTACCATAATTTTTCTGTAAGAAAAACAAAAAAATTCCACCTATACGATTGATATTTTTCAATATTTATTCAGAAGATGCTATATCCACTTCTCTTGCAGCTTGAAGTGCAAATGCCGCAAGCACTGGACCTGCAACAATTCCCACAGGGCCAAAGGCCACAAGTCCGCATAGTATTGATATAAGAACCACTGTAAATGATGCATTTAGTCCACCACGCAAGAATAATGGACGCAACAAGTTATCTGCACCAACCACAATTAGTAAGCACCAAATCACTAATCCGATGGCTGTGCCCTTGGATACAGCAAACCAAATATAAATACAGGCTGGAATCCACACAATGCTTGTGCCCACCAAAGGAATGGGAGCCACAAAAGCTGACACAAGACCCCAAAAGGCAAATCCTGGCAAGTTTGCAAAAGCAAAACCTACAGCACATAAAAGCCCTTGAATACCAGCAACTAAGACTACACCCCAAAGCACTGCCCTTATGGCTTGGCGAACAGCAATAATAAAACGTGATAGCACTTCGTCAGGAAATTGTGTTACATTTTTTGAAAATACAAACAAATGGGGCGCATAAATTATGCCAATCATACTCAGAGAAATCAAAATACAAATGCGTACAGCAAAGCCCATGGTGCTACCAGCAATACCAAGGCCACTAGTGACAACAGTTTGAATGGACGAGGCCAAAAATGCTGTAAGTTCGTTGGTTATTTGGTTAATACCACCCTCCATACCAGGAACCTCTTTAATCCATGAATCTATACTATCGAAAAAAGCCTGCATTTCAGGACCATATATCCAACCAGATTTCTGTAAATTATTTAAGAGTGTTAACCCGTTTACAGCTTGTGGTATGACCATAAGCATGACTACAGTGATGGGAAGTATTACCCCTATGCACAGGCCAAAACCCATTATAATTGTAGCCTTAGATGATTGCCAGCGATTAAGAAGGCGAGTGTAAAGTGGACGTAAAAAACAAGCCAGGCAAGCCGCCAAAAAAGTTTCGGCAGGAAATGGCCACAAAAGCAAGCTCCAACTACCAAGCACTAAAAAAGCATAAATTCTTTGCAAGTTAATTCTCCATGCATAAATGCAATGGTTATATAAGTACTATTTATAATGTATTTTTTTACATTTTCCAAAAATTAGACCCACTAATCTACAGCAAGAAAGTAAGTATACACGGATACAAAATTTTTGCAAAAAAATTCAGTTTAATAAATCTTAATAATATCTAGACTTTTTTTAGATTTAAAAAAAATCCTGCACAACTGACACAACTCTGGCACTCATCTTGCTTTATAAAAAATATAACAACAACCACACGGAAAAAAAATCCACATGGGAGGTAACCGTGAAAGACAACACCAACGCCATTGATACAATGCTTTTCTTGCAAAAGGCTGATATGCCAGCAAGTAATCGCTCATCATCCTTACCAGCTTGGTATGATGATGAAAAAAATATGGACTCAAATGTCACGCATGAACAAGATAGCGATGAGCAAGCCCTTGCAACAGTAGGCCAATGCATTAAATTTTTTGGTCAAGCTGCCACTAAGGAAATTGAAGAACATATGGAATACTTGCAAGAAGAATTTCTTAACCACTTGGAAGATCTTTTACAAAGCCATAATATTAATATTCAAGAAAAGCTGACCATTAGTCTATCTTCTGACAATCAATTAATTTTACAATGCCAAGAGGAAGAAGATGCTCTACTTTCAACGCTTGGCACCGATGAACTACTGTTAAAACATCTACATTCGTTGCGTAAAGCAGCCCTTGTAAGCCGTGGGCTTGATTTTATACTTTCAGTACAAAACCAAAATCATTCAGATAATTTACCTCAATATCGTGTTTGTACTAAGGGTGCTTTATCCCACTTTTATTTAAAATAATTAGGGTTGGTAAGTATTTTTTGCACCATACTATGTAACATTTACTTTTTTAAGTTAAAATTATTATAATTTTCAAAGTGAAGGCATGAAAACAAAAAAATTTCTATAATAAACTAGCGGCAATCAAAATGTCGCTTCATCTAAAGATAAAACTATAAACTTGCACAAAAATTTTTTACTGCTTGAATCTTAACAACACATTCTATATTATTTTCAAACTGCGTAGTCTCCAACTGCTACTTTGCCAACGCCAGCAGAAAGTTCTGGCTGGTTTTGCACAGTTCAATTTTATAGCATTTTAGCCAGTGATTTTTATTAAATTTGTAATTTATAACAAGAGCCTTATGGAGTTTTGTACCATAGGAAAAAAGTACCATGCTTAGAAAAGACAGAGAACAAACTGACCAAGCTTTTTTTGATGGCGTATTAAGTGATGCCCAAGAAATTTTTGTGGCCTTTAACCACAATCCAGCACCATATATTATAGCATTAAATTTTGTCCATTTAAGTGGAAAAATATACATGCATTGCGCCCAAGAAGGGCAAAAATTAGACTGTATTAAAGCCAATGCTCATGTGGGTTTTAGTGCTGTAGCTGACGTAGAAATCTTGCCCGAAAAAGCAACCACTGCTTATCGCTCAATCAGTGGCACAGGCAAGGCCTATATTGTGGAAGATATTTCAGAAAAAATATATGCGCTTGATGCACTTGCACTGCGTTACATGGCAAATTGCGAAATGCCCACCCCTGCAAAGATGCTTATGCGCACAGCTGTTATTCGCATTGATATTGAAAATATCACTGGCAAACATAGTAAAAAGAAAGCTAACTAATCCTTAAAGAAAAATCCGCTGCTGGAGCAGAGTGGGTTAACCTACCAACGGAAATAAAGTCCGCACGACGGCTTACGCCATCTGCCAAGGCAAGCGCACGAATATTTTCAAGGCGCACATTGCCACTAATTTCTGCCTCTTGAGTGTTTGGAATGTGTGGCAAGCACTGTTTTAATTTTTCAATATCCATATTATCTAGCATTATGCGCTCAGCCTTTGCCTCCACAGCCAAAAGCACATCACTAAGGTTACGGCACTCCACCTCAATGGGTGGGCATGGGTTATAACAATCTCTCAACATTTGCACTGCCTGCACAATGGAGCCTGCTGCATCGATGTGATTATCCTTAAGCATGAGCATTTCTGTTAGATTTCTGCGATGATTATAACCACCGCCCACACGCACAGCGTATTTTTCTGGCCATCTTAGGCCAGGCAAGGTCTTTCTAGTATCAAGCAACTTAACGCCAGTTCCGTCCAAGGCTTGGACATACTGTCGAGTCAAGTTAGCAATTCCTGACAAATGTGTCATAAAGTTCAATACAATACGCTCAAGTTTAAGAATGTCCTTGGCAGGGCCCTCAAGATGAGCAATGGCAGTTTCATCTTTTACAAAGCTACCTTCTTCCACCAAGGCTTGCCAGGTACAAAGTTCGCCGCCAAGGCTAGCATGCACATTAAAAATTATAGGAATAATAGGCAAAGCTGCAACCATACTATCTTGTTTTGACCAAATGGTGGCGTGAATATTTACAGACTTTGCAAATATACCCTGTGCGGTTAAGTCTGGTCCGTCTTCTTGCAAAGCCAATATAATTGCACGTTTAAGATGCTCCAAACCCTCTGCGCTAAAACTTTCTTTAAAAAGCTGGTATGTCATGGCTTGTCCCCACAAGGTCTTAATGTTACAAGGCGTTGTACGCGCATTGCGAAAATAATTTCATCCATTATTTATCATAGGTTTTGCCATGTCAAATGCAATTAAACATAAGCCTACACCACAAGAAAAAAGCAATAGCGGTGAATACAAGGCTGGAGACTGGATGCAAGTTCCAGACATTTGTAGAGAGGGCGACACCACAAGCGCATCCTTTGCACACCCTGCGGACATGGCAGACCATATTGAAAATCTAAGCCTTGAAAAACAGGTCTGTGTTTTACGACATCTGCCCAAGGAAGATGCAGCAGAAGCACTTGCAGAACTTGATGAAAACGTGGCAGTTGACGTACTTGAAAACCTTGACCCTGATACTGCCGCTCAAATCATTGCCGAAATGTCGCCTGATGACGCAGCCGATGTCTTGGATGAGCTGGATGAAGACCACCGGGACGCATTGCTTGATAAACTTGAAAAAGAAGACTCTGAAGAACTGCGCACGCTGCTTAGCTTTGACCCAGACTCTGCCGCTGGCGTCATGAATACAGAAATAATTTTGATAGATGAAGATATTTCTGTGGACGATGCCATACTTAAAATTCGTAATGAAATGGAAGACAAAGAAAGCCCCTACTACGCCTATGTGGTAGACAAAGGCGATTTGCTTGTGGGGGTGCTTTCACTGCGTGACCTTATGCTTTCAAAACCAGGCACACTCATTCAAGATGCCCTATCAAATCATGATGTTATATCAGTGCCTTACGACATGGAAAAGGGCGAAGTCGCAAGCTTGCTCTCACACTATAACTTTATGGCTATGCCTGTTGTCGACCACCAAGGACACCTCATGGGCGTTGTAACCTATGATGATATTTTAGATATTATTCATGATGAAGCAAGTGCTGATATGCTTGGCATGGTGGGGGCTGACCCTGAAGAAACCATTGACACACCTTGGCTTGAATCTGTGCGCAAACGATTGCCTTGGCTTTTAATTAATTTATTTAATTCAGCACTTTCCGCTTCAGTTGTCTATATGTTTGAAGGTTCAATTTCAGCCATGGCAATACTTGCTGTGCTGATGCCCATGGTTGCAAACCAAGCAGGAAACACAGGACAACAAGCGCTTGCTGTAATCATTAGACAATTAGCCACCGACCGCTTTGACGCAAAACGCTCTTGGCTTGCTGTTTTACGCGAAGGGAAAATCGGATTTACCACAGGCTCCATCATGGCTCTTAGCGCAAGCCTTGTAATCTGGGCCTTTACAAAAAATCTCACTCTTGGCCTTGTTATGGGCGGAGCATTGCTTTGCGATATGACGCTTGGAGCCATTGCTGGGGGGTCAATTCCACTAATATTTCGAGCTCTTGGACGTGACCCTGCTCAAGCTTCAAGTATATTTTTAACTACCATCACAGATGGCGCAGGATTTTTTATCTTCCTTGGGCTTGCAACATTATTTTTATTATAAAAAAAGCCGTAAAAACTCATTATTAAGTTAATACGGCTTTTTTTATTTCACAAATTAAAATTATTTCACAGAAAGAATTTCAATCTCAAAATTTAAGATCTTGCCTGCAAGGGGATGGTTGGCATCAAGCTCAATGCTCTCATCACTAACCTTAGTAATAACAACATTCATCATACCCTCTTCGTTGGAAAGCTCTAAGCTTAAACCTACTTCAGGGGTGATATGATCAGGAACTTCTTCACGAGGCACTTCAAAAATAAGTTGATCATCAGGCTCGCCATATGCAAGCACTGGCTCAAGGTTAGCTGTAACAGTTTCACCAGCCTCACGTCCTACAATTGCGGCCTCAAAACCAGGGATAAGCGTACCCTTTCCTAGTACAAACTCTAAAGGTTCACGGTCCTTTGAAGAATCAAAAACAGTACCGTCTTCAAGTGTCCCTGTGTAGTGAACTTGAACAGTATCGCCATCTTTAATAGGCATAATTTTCTCCAGTATTTTATTCCTCACGACAATATGAGTTGATGCACACTATCAGCAAATTAACAAATTAGCAATAATACAAACTTGACTCATTTATGATTATCTTATACTTCTAAATAAATTGAATAGTATAATCAAAGAGTAACGAGGTAAAAGATGCGTTTAGTAAGCTTTTGTCATAATGAAAATCAGGAATTACGTTGGGGAATTTGGCAACCTGAAAACTCTTATGTTCTAGATGTACAAATGGCCGCACCAGACATGCCAACTAGCTTACGAAAAGCCATCGAACAAAACGATAGCTACATGGTAAAGCTTAAAAAAATTTATGAAGCTGATATGTTAGAAGGCTTAGCCTCTGCAAGAATTGCACAGAATAAAATAGTTCTTAAAGCACCCTACACTGACCCTCCACGCAATATTATATGCACAGGCATTAATTATGCTGAACATTTAAATGAATTGGTGCGCCCTTTGGCTGTGGAGCAAAAAACTCCTGAATTTCCCTTCATTTTTACAAAACCTTGCACAGCCATAGCTCATCCAAACGAAGCACTTAGCAATCATCATAACATAACAGACAGCTATGACTATGAAGTAGAACTTGCTATAATTATTGGCAAACAAGGAATTAATATAAAGAAAGAAGATGCCACAAAACACATTTTTGGTTATTCAATTATTAACGATTTATCAGCTCGCGACATTCAACGTCGCACAAGCCAATGGTACTCTGGCAAAGCACTTGATCACTCCGCCCCCTTTGGACCATGCATTGTCCATAAAGACTACATTAAAGATGCGCAGAACTTAGCCATAAGCTGTAGTGTTAATGGTGAAATTCGTCAAAACTCCAATACGAACAATATGATTTTTGACATAGCAACGCTAATTCATATTATCTCCCAAGGTGCATCATTACTACCAGGTGACATTATTGCAACCGGCACACCTTCTGGCGTTGGGATGAGTTTTAATCCACCTAAATATTTAAAATCAGGCGACATTATGCAGCTTGAGATTGAAAATATTGGTATTTTACGCAATAGCATAGCTTAATATACAGTCTTATTTTATTTACCAGCTTAACTTTGTTGGCTTTGCTCTTAGTATAAATTTTCCATACTCACACCAAAGTAAATATTTACTGCAAATAAGGCAGTTACAAAAAACACAAACTATATTAAAAAAAAATTATTTTTTTGTTGACAGTTCCATGCCATTTCATATAAAGAATTTGTTCGGCGGGCAGTTAGCTCAGCTGGTAGAGCGCCGCCCTTACAAGGCGGATGTCGGGGGTTCGATCCCCTCACTGCCCACCAACTCTACCAACAATAAAGTCCCATAAGGTCTATAAAGCCTTGTGGGACTTATTTTTTAGGATCAATTCATCTAGTCAACCCGCAACCCTCTAGTCACACTTAATATAAGGGTTCTTCACCAAAAAGAGGGGCAATCAAATTACAAATTGAACTTTTATATAATTACATTATGGACACATTTATGTTTAGAAAGGTAAGCGACTACCCAACAAACTAATCAAATTTTTCCTTCATATAATGAAATGTCTGTTCATACACTGCTATAAGTTTTTCATAACGCACGGGTTTACCATTTAAAATTTTTGTTTCTAAACGCCTTGCCTCAGCATAAAGCATGGGGAGGGACACTGTTTGAGCTGAATTTTTTAAGGACTGTATGAGTCTTAGCATGTCACTTTCTGAGCCTTCGGAAATAAGGCTTTCGGTGCGCTCCATTTGTGTGGGATAGAAGTGAACCCACATGGAACATTTTGACAACACTGCTTTCCTATTATTATTAGCATGTTCCATGGCACGACGCATGTTAAAAATTCTATCGGGATTTTTTTCTTTGGAACTTCTATCCAGTACTTCATCACCCTGAAAAATCTTATTCTTAAGTGTGACTAGGGCTAGTTCTGCTAAGTCTATAAGCTCTTGCGGCTGTCTTGTTACATGGTCCGCTGTAGAAATATTAAAATAGTGCAAAACATCCATATCTGTTTCTATTTCAGTATCAGAAATCAATATTATGGCCGCAGGATTTGCGTCTGCGTGTTCTGCTTGGCGCATTTTTATTACTGCAACTAGAGCTTCCATATCTGCAACAGCACGCACAAGCACTGCCTTATAACCATGGTTTGCATTGGCTAAAGCTGAACAAACCATGCTTGTTGTGGTCATGTGAGTTACAATGAAGTTTTCTTTATTCCATAATTTAATGGTTTGATCTGATAATTTGTCAATGTCACTATCGGCAATAATAACAGACATTGGGCCAGCTTCTACCTCTGCTTCAGGAACATTTTTTCTTTCTACTTGCTCAGCCTGAGATGTATTTTTATTGCCATTGTTTGCATCTATATTATCATTAGCCTCGTTTGATTTTTGTTGTTCTTTTTCGTGCATTGCCACAAGCTTTTCATCAACTATTTTCATTTGCACAGAAAGCCTAAAGCATGAACCTTCCTTAGTATTGCGTGGCATTGTTACTGAACCATTCATCATGGCTGCAATTTCATTAACAGGTGTCAAGCTAATGATTGGCCTTATATTTGACTTTGTACCCTTACCAGCACTTTGAGCAAAGCCTTGCAATAGACTTTGCTTGTCGGTGACCATAAAGCCCCTGCCAGTATCTTCAATTTCGATAATAACATTTATAATGGATGGAGTTTTAACCTTACCACTAAAAGATGTAGAAATTTCATCCACTGAACGCACACGCACAACCACACTGCCTTTATTTGTATAAAGAACAGAGTATTTTATAAGTCGGCCAAGGGCTTGCTTTAAATAATATGCATTACCCAAAAGGTATGTGGGCACTGAAGGATCAACTTTAATGTCTAAACTAATACCTTTTTCATTGCAATTTGGTTTAAAAATTTGTGCGCATTCTTCAACAAGTTCTTCCACATGGAAAATTTCTTCCGCGTGATTTACCCTATTATCACCAACTTGCAATTTAAATGAAGTATCAAGCAAATCTTTGTTTATATTTTGTAGCGAGTTTAATAACTCCGTACGCTTAAAATCATCAACACATTGTCCAAGCTCCTTTAAAACATTACTCATATTTCCAAGGGCAAGCTCGATATCTTGACTCATATTAGCAACCACATTTTGAGCTTGTTCAACACCAGAGTCTTGACTGCGCTTCCTGCGCCAAACTAAAAACATTAAAAAATAAAATAATAATATGGTAACAAAACTACCAATCACACTAAAAAGAACCATATTTTGCTTTTGACTACGCTCAGCGTGAATGAAGTCTTCGGGGTCAATATCAATAACTAAACTTCCAATAAAGCCACCCACAGGCACCCTAATATGACAGCTAATGCAAGAGCTCATTGCAGTTAACGGACGCACATAACTATATAAACCTGTATCTTCTTGATACTCAAAATAATCCATATTGTTTGAATCAAAGGCAGCCATAATAGCACGATTAGTGGAAGGACTTGCTCGATTGTTGGGATTTAGTGGAGCATCACTAACAAAGCGTATTATCACACCATTTTGCACCTGATTTTCAAGCCTTCTTGCCAAGTCAATGGGCAAAGGCATGGCCAATCTCAAACCATTGTTAGCTAAAATTCGTGGATTTATACTTGGATCTTTAACTTCACTTAAACTTTCTGGCACGAGCACCATTCTTTTTTCATCAAACCATGAAAAAACTTCACTAATTTGTTGCCCTGTGTGGCGAGCATGGGAATGCATTTCATCAACATCAATGTCATCTGTGCCCGTAATGTTAAAATATGCAACGCCAAGAAAGCCAAGCCAAGCTAGCCCAAACAGCGTCAATAACGCTACATATTTATTTACATAAGACATAAATCCACACTTTATAAGACAATATTATATTACTTTAAACCACTTAAAATCCCTATAAAACCCTCTTCATCTGTGGGCTTGTAAAAATAATAACCTTGACCCACATCGCAATTTACTTTTTTCAAAATGGCTACTTGTTTTTCAGTTTCAATACCTTCTGCGACCACTTGAACACCAAGTTTACGCAACATTGTTATAACACAAGCAACTAAAAACACACCCTTTTTCGAGCTGAATTTATCCTCTAAAAAAACCCTGTCAAGTTTAACAACCTGCGGTGACATGGAACTTAGGTTGTGTAAAGAAGAAGCTCCAGACCCAAAATCGTCAATGGCCATGGTTAGCCCAAGCTTAATCAACTCATCCATGGCACTGGAAAAAGCCTCAGTTTCTGAAACTGCAGAACTGTCAGTAATTTCAATTTCAATTTCGCTAGGCTCAATTTGATATCTGTTCATTATCTCGCCAAAATGCACATGGATATCATTATAAAGTATTGTAATGCCAGAAACATTCACTGCTAGCGGCGGAATTTTGAAATTTTCTTTATGTTTCTGGATAAATTGACATGTTTTTTCAAATACATACAAGTCAAGCTGAGAAATAAAGGCATTGGCCTCAAAAACAGAAATAAAATCCTTAGGATATATAACCATACCATCTATGGGATACCAGCGTACAAGGACCTCTGCACCGCAAATTTGTTCATCAGCTAAGCGAACCTTGGGTTGAAAGTTTAAAACAAATTCCTCATTATCAATGCCATTTTCAATTTTATAAATAATATCTTTTTGTGCACTTAAGGACCGACGCATATCTTCATTGAAAAAGCATGTGGACATGCCTTCTATTTCCTTAGCGGCACGCCTTGCCATGTTGCTGTATTCTAAAATTGTTTCAACAGAAATCGTAACATCATCAATGATATAGCAACCGCAAGATAAGGTTAAATTATAATTGCTTATTAACAAATTTCTAACGTCTAAAACCAAGTCAAAACTATCTTCAAAAGCATCATATTCTTCATTAATATTAAGTGTTTTTGTAAATACTATAAAAACATCATCTCTATATCTTGCAATGCAAGCATCCTTATGTCTTGCCACAAATTTTTGATTTAAATATTCACCTACGGTGCGCATAACTTCGTCTGCCTTAGCACTACCGTACATTTGTTTTAAAAACCCAAATTTATCTACATCGATGCATAACAATATATACTCACCTAGCATGGCCCGCTTTAGCGTTCTTTGCATTACTGCAAAGGCCTTTTCTTTTGTATTTACGCCAGTTAAAGAGTCAATGAGTGAAAGTTTGTCATACTTACGCCTATCCAGATGCACCCTTAAAAAATGCATGGAAAGCAATAGCAATAAGCCAGCTAACACAACACCAATTAATACATATTTATATTTTTCAAAAAATTCTTGCACAGTCACTGGACCACGCACTAAACTTTCTGAAATAACAACAACCTCTTGCACTGCAATGGGGTTTAGACCATCGATTATTTTATTTAACACATCCAAGGCCACAGGTGGATATTTTTTTGAAAGGTAAAGACCCAAAGGAAGCACCAGTTGTGTTGGTGAAATTTGGTTGGCACTTGCTCCAAATTTTGAAAAAGCATATTCGGCTGCAGTTCTTGAAAGTAGCAATACATCCACTTGACCTTGTGCATAGCTTGCAAAAAGTTCATCCACACTTGAAAAAATTTTCATATTCCAACGTGGAAATTGGTTTTGTATTTCAGCATGATCAAGAACTGAATAATCAAGCATACCAAAGGATGTAATATCTGCCTCATCTAAGCTCTTAGGCTTAAAAAGCATCATGGGTAAATTTAAGTATGGCTTTGTGGTATAAAAATGCTCTTCCTTGGTAGCCTTATCACCAACAGCTGACAAAAGCGCATCAAACACTGTTAAGTCAACATCTTGATTTGCTGCATAGGGTATTAGTTCATCGGAGACATTGTGCACTTGTTCTATGAGTTTATGAACTTCTCGTACCAAGCCAGAGGCAATTCCATTTTCATTTTTATACAAGACTGGATAATGACCTTCAGAATAACCAATTTGATATGTGCCATTCATATTGTCAATAAATTGCATTTCCTCTGCATTTAAATTTTGATACGCCCACTGTACGCTTTTATGTACATATTTAGCATCAAGCGCAAGCCAAGCATCTGCATCATTTGCTCTGGCTTTTTCCATGGCATTGTCAAGTATTGTAAGTAATGGTGCATGCTTAGCAAGAGCTACAAAGTAAAGCTCTATCTCTCCTATGCGCAGAGCAACCTTTTTATCGCGTATATAATAGTATGAATTAGTAAGATGAAAGTCAGCATCACTATCAATATACTGCTCATAATTTTCATATACTATAAAATCCATAACTATATTATTTTTAACAGTATAATCATCGAGCAAATCTCTTTCCATCGAGCTCCCAGCATAAATTGCTATGCTTTTGCCATTAAGAGCTAAAGTATCTCCAAAAAATATTTTTTTATCCTCATTGGAAACAATAAGCAAATCAGCCTTAATAATTGGATGCTTAGAGTATTTTAGTTTAAACATTCGTGATGGAGATTTTGCATAAAAAGCAACCACGTTCGCTGCGTCGGAGTTTAATAGCTCCATGACATTTTGCTGGTCAAAGGAAGCAGGAACAAGAGAAATTTTTTGATTTAGATACTTTGAAAGAAGTAAAAAACGGTCAAGCAAATGTTCTTCTGGTTTATATACATTGCTCAAAGACTCTTGATGTGGAATAAATGCTATGCGCAACTCTGTTGATGCTGAAAATGCTGCTGGCGCAAAGCCATGTAGAAAAAAACAAAGAAACACCAAACATATGGGAATTCTCACCAAATCCAATATACACAAGGGTTTACACATTCTTTTCTTCATGGAAAATCCTTCGTGACTATCATATTAATTAAATTATATTAATCCAAACATCCAACACTATACGGCAAAACTAACAATTTAGTTTTCATAATATTAAGACTATAACTTCTGAAAAAACAAGAGTCAAGCTGGTGCTGAATTTTTAAGAAGAACACAAAGCAAATTTTATTTAATAATGACTCCAGCACAATCTATTGTGCTGAGTCTTTTGGAGCGTTGACGACAGTCAATGCGACCAAAAATCAAGAATAGGCGGAGCTTTGCTTCGCCGTTAACTGTTTGATTTTTGTGTCTTTTGTCCTGCACAGCTAAATTTTCTAACCCATGCAAATTTACTGCAAAAGCACAAAAATAAAGTTGAAAAATAATTGTGCAGGACACTTTAATAAATAATAATTATAAAAATTATTACTACAAACCAATGCCCCCCACTTATTGGTGTTTGTACTGCCTAAGCAAACACAGCTTGCTTAGGCAGTAAGACTTGCTAATTATTTATATTTTCTCATATTAATAAAATTAAACTACAAATTGAAACAAATATCCTGCCGCAATGGCCATGCCTAAAATTACCACCAAAAATGCTATAATCATGGGCATGCGGAACATGGATTTTAATAAAATAACCTCAGTAAGACTTGCGCCACCACCACCAATAATTAACGCCATTACAGCACCAAGCCCCATGCCCTTACCCACAAGTACAGCACTTAAAGGAATTAGTGCCTCAACTCGCACATAAAGTGGAATACCAATAACCGCTGCCACAGGCACAGCAAACACACTGTCACCACTTGCATATTTAGCAATAAAATCACTGGGCACAAAACCATAAACCAACGCACCCAAGGAAACACCAAACAATAAATAAGGGAAAACTTGCTTAAATTGTCTCCAAGCATCAGCAAATGCCAATTTCACCTTTTGCCCAAAACTTAAGCAACTTGCTGAAGGTTTTGATTGGTCTTGCGAACAACATGAACTTGCATCTTGCTTTGGCGAACAACATGAAGATTCATTTGTCCCAGTCGAGCAACATGATGTTGTTACTTGTGGTGCAGAGCAACATGAGGCTTCTTTATTTGGAGTTGCACAGCATGATGCTTCCGGTTGCAGTGGCTGCAATGGTTGCAATGGTTGCAATTTCGGCTCAATCTGCACAACATTTTCTTCTTGCTCAGATGAGCAGCAAGCACTTTGTAATGGTTGCAGTTTTTGCACAGGAGTTGTAGCACAGCAAGAACTTGCATTCGCAAGTCCATTTTCTGGAATTATGTATTTTTCAAATTTCATTTCATTCAATACATACCCAGCAACAATTGCTGTGGCTAGGGCAACAGTGGTATAGATAATTGCAACCTTAATTCCAAATGTCGCCACAAAAAGGGCTAAAATAATAGGATTTAGCAATGGCGATGCAAAAAGAAAGGTGAGCGTTGGGCCAAATCCTGCTTTAGCCTTTAATAGCCCCCTTAACATTGGAATTGTGGAACAGCTACAAAATGGTGTTATTGCCCCAATTAACGCCGCCAAAAAATAACCACGGCCATGACTTCCACCAAGCAATGCTTGAATTTTAGAATCAGGTATATATTGTTGCAACAAGCTTACTGCAGCACAAATTAATAAAAATAATACGGACAGCTCTACGCCAAGAAATACAAACATTCCACCAGCATCTATGAGCATTGAATAATAGTCTTGCATGATGACAATCTCCTTAATTTTGATAATTCTAGTATAATCAAAATATTTTACAAGTCAAGTCATTTCCGTCATACTAGAAATATAAAATCAAGAGACTTGCACAATTAAACTTAAAAAAAATTAAAAAACACAAAGGACACTAAAAAGTCATTGTAAAGCACCCTTAAATTATTAGAGGATTTAATATGGACATAGACAGCGCCGCCCAAGCCCTTAAGGAGTTAGGCCATAGCACACGCTTAAGCATCTACAAGCGTTTAGTTAAAGCTGGCGAGCATGGTTTGCCAGTAGGAGATTTACAAAAAGAATTACAAATTCCTGCTTCAACTCTTAGCCATCATATCGCGGCATTACTTTCTGTGGGCCTTATTAAGCAAATTAGAGAGGGTCGCATTTTACGTTGCATTGCTCAATACTCTGTACTTAATGAGATTATTTCATTTTTGATGGAGGAATGTTGCTCAGGTAAATAATTTTTTAGATACTCACTGTATTTCTTGCATATACATAAGAAATAATGCAAAATGTTAAAGAGATTTTCGCACGGAGAAATTTGGATTATATAATTTAATACAGGTAAAATCATGGAAAATAATTTTTTAACCAAGATTAGTCACGAAATACGCACGCCTCTTAATGCCATTATAGGTTTTGGCTATTTATGCCAACAAACTAGACTGGACGATCAACAGCGTAAATATGTTACTAACATGGTTGATGCTGCTAAAGAGCTACTTGATAATTTTCAAGAAATTCTTGATTTTACCAAACTAGAAAATGAAGAATTTACCATCACGCCTCTACCTTTCAATTTGCAAACTGTTTTAAATGACGTATGCTCCATTGCTAAGCCTCGTTGTATTGAAAAAAGCCTTAAACTAATTTCAAGTTTAGACCCTAACATTGCGCCCTTGGTTATGGGAGACCCCAAAAATATTTCTTTAATATTGCAAAATCTTATGAGTAACGCTGTTAAGTTTACCGAAAAAGGGTCCATTGAGGTTAAAATTGAAAAATTAGCTGGCGATGACATTTGCTTTCAAGTGATTGACACTGGCATTGGCATTGATAAAAGCATGTATAAGAAAATATTCCTTCCTTTCACACAGGTGGACAACTCTCACACTCGTGCTTACGGCGGCACTGGTCTTGGACTTGCTGTGAGTGATTTACTTACACAAAACATGAATGGTCACATTACTGTTGGCCCAAACAAAGAAGGTGGTAGCATTTTTAGTGTAGTGCTGCCTTTAAAAGTAGCAGAAGCTAACGTCATTGCAGAAAATAGCCCTTTAAGAGACATTAGGGTTTTAGTGGTTGAAGAAAACAAACTAGCTCAGCAAATCCTTGAATCTCAACTATCTACACTTGGCATGAATGTGGACTGTACCAGTGAGGGCGAAATAGCCCTTAACATGATTTCCGATGCCTCAGAATCAGGCAAAGCCTTTCAACTTATTATATTATCTTGGCAATTGCCTGACATGAGTGGGTTGGAGCTTGCCCAATACTTAAAACAATTAAAACCTTGCCCTGCTTTGATTTTGCGCTCTGAATTTAATTTGGAAGAAGTGCAAGAAATGGCAAACAGTGCTGGAATAGATTTTATCATGCCCAATGGCGCACCACAATCTATGTGGCAAGAAACTATTATTGAGATATTAGAAGATCGTGCTAAAGTAGCAGAAGAAGAAAAAGCAGCACAGCAAACAGAACAGATAATTGACGGCCCTCCGCGCATTTTGCTTGTAGAAGACAATGAAATTAATCAGGAAATTGCCAAGGAAGTTCTGACCACTGCCCACCTTGACGTAGACATTGCCAACAATGGGCAAGAAGCTTTGGATGCTATAGAAAAAGAGAAATATTCATTGATTTTGATGGATATTCAAATGCCAGTCATGGACGGGCTTGAAGCCACTCGCCGCATTCGTGCCGCTGGTTATACCATGCCTATCATAGCCATGACAGCTCACGCCATGCTGGATGATAAGGATATATCGATTGCTGCTGGCATGAATGCGCATCTAACAAAACCCCTTGAACCCATGGCTCTTTTTGCTACCATTAATACATGGTTGCCCTCAAACACTAGCAAATCAACCATTGTTAAGGGTGCAAAACAAGAAATAATTACCCAGCGTAGGGATAAATTACCAGAAAACATTGAAGGTTTTGACATTATAGGTGGCCTTGCAACTGTTGGTGGCAATGAAGCCCTTTATGCAAACCTACTTAAAAAATTTGCAACAAGATATGCCACTGTTAACGAAGATATTAGTAACTCACTGCAAGCCAATGATATTGAAACAGCTGTTCGCCATGCTCACACTGTGCGCGGTATTGCGGCAAACCTTGGCGCAGCAGATCTTGCAAAAGCAGCAGAAAATCTTGAACGAAGCATAGTGCATTCGCCAAGCATGATTACTCCACACTTGCGCACATTGGTAGTATGTTTAACAAACGCCGTGAGCGCCATTCGTGAAAGTTTGGGCATTGTTGAGGCAAGTGCTGACACAAAAGCCACAGCCAACATTGAAGAAAAACTCAATGCGGCCGAAAGAGAACATGCCCGTTATATTCTTGAACAAGCCATTTTGAAAATGGAGCTGGATTGGGGGCATGCAGGTGACACCGTAAAACTGCTTGCTGAGCGACTTCAGGGAACCCCAATTGAGAGTAAGCTAAATCTTCTTTTACAGCATGTTGAAGATTTTGAATTGGAAGAAGCTCAAAACATCAGCAAGCAAATACAAGCGGAATTAAGCTCAAGCTAAGTGAGATTAATTAGTCGGACCTGAACAACACATTTCCATGTATTGTTCTTAAAAGGCACGCGTACTCCAAATGCCGCCTTGCGGTCGCCAGAAATGAATTCTGGCTCATTTTACGCCGCGCAAAATTTTTCTTACAGAAAAATTTTGTTAGTCGTCACTTGAAAAACTCATAATTACTGTCATAAAATTGCCGTAAATTCACATAATATGCTCATTTCTTGGCAATTTTATTTATATATTTCCACACTAAAATGCATTTTAAATTAAAGTGTTAATCTGTTTTTAAGTGACGACTAATTATGCACAAGCAAGATTGCTAATACGCATTTGTGCGTATTAGTTGTGTTAAAACAAGTCGTTGCTTAAAATGAAAGTTTAGCAACTGTTAGTGTGTTGTAAAATCTTTCGCAATCCTCGTTCCATAAACATCCAATCTAAGACTGCACAATCTATTGTGCTGAGTCTTTTGGAGCGTTGACGACAGTCAATGCGACC
>CAYJOP010000028.1:0-21841 GCA_964371835.1 uncultured Desulfovibrionaceae bacterium | reverse complement strand
CAACTATCCAAACTAGCTCAACTATCCAAACTAGCTCTGCTAACCCTCAGCCACAGCTTCCTTAATCCTACAAACTCCGCAGACTTCGGCAGAGGTTGGATAACCACAGCGTTCACAGGGGCTAAGAGTTTGCCCTGATTCAGCTTCTTCTTTTGCAAATACAGGCCGCCCACGTTGTAAAAAACCTTGATAAAAATCAAGTTTGCGTCCTGGCATGGCTTCTTCTAGCTGTTGCCATAGATGTTTATGAAATGTGAAGCTTGCGCCACCGCTATAGGGGCAGGGGGCATAGTGATGCTCAATGCCCATCAAAAATCCGTAATTAGCAGTTTCAAATTCTGTAAGCCGCCAGAGGGGTTTAACCTTGCATGCAAAGCCGTCTTCTGCTTCTAGCTTGGGGCCTTGGTCTGAGAGGTAGGCAGAGTCCCAGCGGATGGTATTGCTAAAAAGCCTTGCCACTTCATCATCAAGGTTATGGCCTGTGGCAAGGGCTGTGTAGCCAAGATCCATGGCAACTTTATTGAAAAAATAGCGTTTAATCTTACCGCAAGCGGAGCAAATGGGTCGTTTTAATCTTGCCTTAACCAAGGGTATGGCTAAGCCTTCCTGAGCCATTTCTTTAACAATTAAATCAAATCCGTGCTTATTGCAAAATTCTTCCACCACTTTTCTGGTAATGTTGGATGACCCCGCAATGGAGAGGTCAATATGTAGTCCAGTTACGTTGTAGCCAAGGCGAGAAAGTTCAAACATTAAGGCAAGAGAATCTTTGCCACCTGAAAGTGCAACTAAAACCCTATCATCCTTTGTAAATAATTTTTGAGATTTAATACCCTTTTCCACTTGCCTTTCAAAAAATTGCAAAAAACAAGGAGCACAAAATCCAGCATGGTGACTGCGCAAGCTTACAACAGCAACTTCTTTGCACACCTTGCATTTCATTTTTAGCCTTCTTTTTTATTTTGTAGAAACAAAACCCAACCGTGTTTCGCCACACATTCAGTATACAAATTGGAATATTCACCTAAAAAGCGAGAAATATTTGCATACAAGTACATGGAGGAACTTAATTTACTTAGATTATCCATGCTCTCAGGGTTATTCATAAGGTCTATCATGGCAGCTGCAAGGCGTTGAGGGTCAGTTGCTGGTAAAATCATGGCATTATCAATATTGGCAACCTCCATATGTGCGCTTACCGTTGTACAAATAAGTGGTAGCCCCATACTCCAAGCAGCCATTAAAGATGAAATATTCCCTTGAGGTCCAGTATTTGGACTTATTATTACATGTGCATATTCAAGCACATCTTCAATTTTTTGTTCACCCAGCAAAGCTAAACGTGATGAAACACCAAGTGATTGAGCTTCATTTAATGTTTTTTCAAATCCAGATCCGCTTCCCATCACGCGCACCTCCCATTCGGGTAGTGCTGGATGTTGCCAAAGGGCAGACATGGCTTTTAGCAGAACATCAATGCCAGAAGCTTCTTCTAACGGTTCTAAAGCCACAAATACATAGCGTTTGGAATCTGTTTTTGCTTGTGGTTTTAAGTGTGCATGCGAAGTATGAATTGCAACAGGTTGAGTCGGTTTTAATCCAAATTCAACCCACAGATTTGCGAGAAATTTACTCGGAAAAACAACTTTTTGGGGCACTGTCCAGTAGGATGGTAATTTTTTTGAAGCATTTTTTGGTGCAAGTAGCTTGCAAAGCCAACTTACCATTTTGCCAACAGCTAGCTCATTGCTAAGTATAGAAGGACTATCAAAGCAAGAATGCAAACAAATAGTGCTATCTTCCTGACGCATGCGTGAAATAATTTGCATAAGTGGCAAGCAGTCATTGGAAAAACTATGCAGGCAGACGCGATCGTTGCGTTTCATTTTAAAATAAAGTTGCAGCAATCCAAGCATGGTAACTTTTTTAGCATTTGCGCCTATTATAACCATTTTTTTTAATTTCAGCTCAGCTGCTTTTTTCATAAGAGCACTTTTTGCACGACAACAAATGCAAGGTTCGCAACCTTGCTCTTTTAGATGCAAAGCCAAAGCCAAGATTTCTTTTTGCGACGTTGTAAACCCATTACCCGTATCTAAAAAATATATATTTAGCGGAGCTTGCTTATACTTATTTATTTTAGCTTTAGGGATATCTTTATCCTGTTTTGAATCATTTTCTACAGCAGTCATTATTAAAATTCCACTCCTTCAGCCACAAGGCGTTTGGCTAATTTAACTCTAAGTTCATGGGCCATGGGCCCTGGCTTTCCTGCACCAATTGGTTTACCCTCAAAGTGGGTAATGCCAACGCAAAGTGGAGTTGAGCTAAAAAGTAATACTTCCTTAGCTTCTAATATATCTTGTTCTGTAATGTTGCAATACTCAACCTGCATGGAGGGTTTAGCCTCCTCCATGGCTGCAAGTAGTGTTGTGCCCGTTAGAATATGCTCTATAAACGGTGATGTAAAAACATTATCTTTTCTTATAATAGCAACATTGGCAATGGCAGCCTCAGCAAGAAAACCATTATCATCAAATGATAAACCAACATCAATTTTACGCTTGATGGCTTCTTCTGCCATGAGCACATTTGGTAAATAATTAGTGTTTTTCAATTTTGCAAGGTAACCCTGTTTTGCTGGAATAATTGAGCGAAAAGATGTTAACCCCCTTGCGTACCATTCATCGTTTGGAATATTACCCTTAATTGCTACCACATAAAGACTTGATACAGGGCACTCTGCTGGAGAAATATCAAACCCGCCAGGGCCACGTCCTAGTAAAATGCGAACTGAACCATGCTCGCAACCACCTGCACGAGCAACTGCAAGAATAATATTTCGCAGCTCATCCCAAGTACAAGGCGGCTTAATTTTTATTCCAGCCGCAGAACTTTGCATACGCTTAATATGCGCATCAATCTGTAGCATTCGCCCATTGCGAAAGGCTATACTTTCAAAAACTCCATCACCTCGATGACACAAATGATCATCAAGTGGGATTAAAAGCATGGAAATATCCTTACAAATTGCCCCCACCCTGTGATCATAAAAAGCGCGGATTTTCTCGCCACCAGCACGAGGTACTGAGAGCATTTTTTCAAGATATTTTTTAGAATCCAATACTTGCATGACAATTAACTTTATTTAAGAAAAACTTTCTTGTCTTTTACACCTAACAAATTGCGTTCAATTAAAGTTTCAGCAATTTGCACGGCATTTAAAGCAGCACCTTTAAGTATGTTGTCAGCCACAACCCACATATTAAGGCCATTGGCAATACTTTCATCTTCACGGATACGCCCCACAAAGGTTGGGTACTCACCAGCTGCATCAATGGGCATGGGGTACATTTTTTCCTTTGGATTATCATACACTTGAACACCAGGAGCTTGTGCTAAAATTGCCCTTGCTTCTGCTGGGGTTAATTTTTTTTCAGTTTCAATATTTATGGATTCAGAGTGGCCATAAAAAACTGGTACACGCACGCAAGTGGCTGTAACTTTGACGGAAGGATCATTTAGAATTTTGACAGTTTCATGCACCATCTTCATCTCTTCCTTCGTATAGTCATTTTCTAAAAACACATCTATGTGTGGCAAGCAGTTAAAAGCAATACGATGTGGATAAACTTCCACATCTGGCTCTTGCATATTAAAAATTTGGCGCACTTGTTTTTCAAGCTCCTCAATGGCCTTTTGGCCTGTTCCAGAAACAGCTTGGTAAGTAGAAACGATAACTCTTTTAATCTTGGCCGCATCATGCAAAGGCTTTAAGGCCACCATCATTTGAATTGTTGAACAATTTGGATTTGCAATAATACCTTGATGATTTGCAAGGTCATCAGCATTTACTTCTGGCACAACAAGAGGGCAGCGTTCATCCATTCGCCATGCGGAGGAGTTGTCCACAACAATGCAGCCAACGGCGGCGGCATGAGGTGCAAATTTTTCTGAAGTACTGCCACCAGCGGAGAAAATTGCAATGTCAAAACCTGTGAATACATCTTCTTTTAGCTCCTGCACCACAAGCTCAGCATCACCATATTTTACTATATTTCCAGCTGAACGAGCCGAAGCAAAGGGCACTATTTCATTGGCAGGAAACTCACGCTCATGTAATGTTTTAAGCATTTCACGTCCAACAGCCCCCGTTGCACCAACTACAGCTACTTTTACACTCATCTTACTCACCTTAAACCTCTAAATTTAACATTATAATAAAAGATAACTACATAAAAAGCGTATCTAATTACCACCATTCTTATGCCATTGATGTAAGCTTTTCTTCAATTTCTTAGCTATAAATTTTTCATAAAGACCAAACTACAGCCAAAGCAAAGCAAATAAAATTTCTATAAATTGCAATCCATTTCAAACATCAGTTACAGATCTTTCATCTGCTATACAGCTTAATAATTTGCCTTCAACCCCTACAATTGTAAATATACCCACTTTACAAAAAAGTACACTTTATAGTGGCGCAGTTTGTACAAATTTTTTGCCACAAACTATTTTCCAATCCATGCTGGAAACTTTACATTTCAAAAATTTTTTTTGGATTTTTATATGCAATCCTAATGCATTAAACTTAGACTTATAAATCTTACCTAGCATTTAAGCATTAATTAAATAAGCATCAACTAGAAAAAAATATCATTAAATCAGCTAATAATCAAACAAGAATCATGACAAAACACACAGTTTTTGGATTTTGGCATAAATGTCAATATAAATATCTGTATTTTTTGCTGTTTAGAAACTTATTTTATTTTTTTATTCACCTAGCATTTGTCGTTCTTGTTCATAGTTTTGTAATATTTCTTCGGCTTTTGCCATCTGTTCCATCAATTTTTCAGACTCGCCTTGAAGTTCATTAAATCTTTTTAACAATGGTGTAGCCTTAGTGCTATCAGCATATGTGTCAGGATCTGCAAGGCTTGCTTCTACCTCGCCAAGCTCATGCAATAGTTTTTCAAGCTCTGCTTCTTGTTGCTCATATTTTTTTTGTATGGGTTTAATTTTTTTATACAAAGCATTGCGCTGTTCGGCCTGCTCACGCTTTAGTTTCTTCAAATCTTCGCGAGAGAGTCCACCACTATTTGTACTGGTCTTTGCATCTTCTTGCGTATTTTTCTTAAGTAAATTTTCACGCCTTGCTGCATCATACTGATTAAATCCATCTTCATATACTGTTATACCTTGCTCAGACACAGCCCAAGCTTCATCAGCTAAGGCAGATAAAAGCCAGCGATCATGCGCAACTAAGAGCACTGTACCTTCAAAGGCTTCCAATGCTGTAATCAAAGCTTCGCGGCTTTCTAAATCAAGATGGTTTGTGGGTTCATCAAGAATTAAGAAATTGCAACGCGCAAGAAACAATGTTGCCAGCATTAGCCTACTTTTTTCGCCACCAGAAAGACTCTCCACCTTGCGCTCAAAATATTTTTGCCCAAGTAAGAACATACCAAGCACACTCATTAGTTCTTCTTCAGTGGTGCGTGGATCTGATAAGCGACGAATTTCACCAAGCACGGTACCTGTACTGCGTAATGTTTCCAGTTGATGTTGACTAAAAAAGCCCATACGAACCAAGGAGCCCATGGCAACATTACCGCCATTTTTTTCAAGCCTGCCAGCGAGAATTTTTAATAAAGTTGACTTTCCGCAACCATTGGGGCCCACTAAGGCAATTCTTTGTCCACGATATAAGGTAAATGACAAAGGCGGCCACAAGGTTTTGCCATCATCAGGAAAGGCAAAAGCCACATCTGCGGCACTGAGTACAATTTTTTCTGTGCGGGTGGGTTCTGGCCAACTAAAGCTTAAGTTGCGCCGTTTTTGTTCTGGTTGATAATTTTCAAGCTCTTTTTCAAGTTTTTTAGCCATTTTTTGCCTTGAACCTGCTTGGCGTGCCTTGGTGGCCTTGGCCCTAAAACGCTCCACAAAGGCCATTTTGCGTGTTATTTCACCCTGAATTGCCTTAGCTTCACGCTCTCTTTGCACCTCCAATTCATCTTGCAAAGCTAAAAATTGGGTGAAGTTTGTTTTACGAAAAAATGGCCTAGACATGCCAAGGTATAATACATGCGTACCCACATTATCCATAAACATGCGGTCGTGAGCCACAAATACAAGCACACCCTTAAAGGCAAGCAAAAAACTCTCAAGCCATTCTACTGCCTCAATATCCAAGTGGTTTGTGGGCTCATCCAGTAGCAAAACATCAGCACCAGCAGTAAGCACACGAGCAAGCTTTGCACGCTCTCGCCATCCACCTGAAAGTTGCTCCATGGGCATATCCCATTTACGCTCTGAAAATCCCAAGCCAGAAAGTACTGTTTGTGCGCGATTTTCTGGGTTATAACCATAGAGCATTTCAAGTTCATGTTGCCTTGTCATGAGCTTTGTGAGCTTGGCATCATCTTTTTTAGCAAGGGCATCTTCCCACATAACCCAAAAATCTTGCCAATCAGGTAAAGCTTCTTTTACATAGTCAATGAGTTTTTTTTTCAAAGTTTTGGAGTCAAATTCTTGCTCCACATAACCTAAGCGACAGTTTTTTGGAAGTAGGACTTGCCCTGAATCTGGTGATTCAACCTCTGCCAAAATGCGCAAAAACGTTGATTTTCCCGTTCCGTTAGGACCACAAACACAAAGCCTTGTGCCAGCTTCAATATCCAAGGAAAAACCTTCAAAAATGGATCGTGCGCCATAATATTTGGCAATATCTTGTAAAGTAATTTTCATGTGAAACTATTTTATTTCATCTTCTGTAATATTAATTTGTACATTTGTTTCATTTTTAACTAAGACCACTGTGGCTTCATCACCATCAAAACTGTGATTTCTATCCTCTTCAATATTATACTCACGAATAAAAATATCCCAGCAAGTTATAAACAATACAGCCAATAATGGACCAATGATAAAACCATTCATGCCAAGTAAGCCAAAACCACCAAGCGTTGACAATAATACTAAATAATCTGGCAAGCGCGTATCACGCCCCACCAAGAGCGGACGCAAAACATTGTCCACAAGTCCTATTACGCACACGCCAAAACCTGTTAAAATAAGTGCGGACGTCATATCCCCTGTGGCAAAAAAGTATATGGCAACGGGCACCCAAACTAAACCTGCACCAATCATAGGCACAAGTGATAATAATGTCATAACTCCACCCCAAAGTATGGGGGCTTGCACATCTAAAAACCAGAAAATCAGTCCGCCCAATGTACCTTGGACCATGGCCACAACTAAACTACCGTTGATGGTAGCCTTAGTTACCTCAGAAATTTTTTGAAATAAAATTGCCTCACGCGCATCACCAAGGGGTAGGGCTTTGTGTAATAGATTTATAATAAACTTTTTGTCGCGCAAGGTAAAAAATGTAATATAGAGCAAAAGTCCAAGTTGAGCTATTATATTAATTGTTTGCGCTCCAATAGACACTGCATGCTGTCCCACAAATTTACTGGCGAAAATCACTACTTCTGTAAGCTTACCTTGTAATGACTGTATGTCGATATTAAATTTGTGCATATATTCTTGCACAATGGGGAATGAGCTTTTAATCTTTTCAAAATACGCATTTACGTCGATATTACCACTACTTAGACCTTGATACAAGGCAAGGCCTTGCTCCAAAAATGCGCTAGCAATAAATAAAAATGGTATAACCACAATAACTATGGTTACAAGCAAAGTCATAAGAGCTGCCAAATTTGGGCTTTTGGTGATTTTAACAAAATAATCTTGGGTTTTAGAAAAAATAATGCTTATGGCCACAGACCAAAAAATTATGCCCATGAAGGGAAACATCAAAACAAGAAAAGCCAAGCTTACCAAGACCAACAGCCAAATGAAAGTTTTATATTCTATACTTGCGTTCATTAATTATCCTTATTTATAAGTTCATAAAAGTGTGTAATAATTTTGCTACTATTTGATAGGGTGCATCATATAATATACCAACCCAAAAGTCATTCTTTAGAACGCGCATACGAAAATAAAATTCTTATTTTTTTAGTACAAAATAGAATGTTTTATAATTCGATATCTTTTGCTTGATTGTTCAAAAATTCACAATATTTTGCTCCTACCATCTGATTTAATTACAAAAAAAATCTATCAAATTGACAATTTTTATTGCACAAAGTTTGCCACTAGCATATACTCAAGCTGTAAAACTATTTTAGGAGGAAAACATGTCAGAACTTACTAATGCCCAAATGGAAACTTTGCTTATGGAAGGCTTGCGCCTTTACCATCACCCAATCGCAGTGCACTTTTTGCGCACAGAAGAAGATGTAAAAAATTACGCAGCCAACAATGAGTATACTGTAGCCATTAAACCCATGACCTTTTGCCAATGGGAAATTGCAGCACGCATGGCAAACCAAAATGTACTTGCATTCCCAAAGGATCTTGGTTGCTCCAACGCTCATGTTAGCTTTGGTTGGAAAGAAATTGACGATGCTGAAATTAAGTCTCACAGCAAATACTGTGTAGATCTTGAGCAAGCTGGCCGTTTTGTACATTCTAAGCCTCGCGTTGAAATGGGCTTTATGAAGGCCATTGCCGTTGGACCTCTTGGCAAAGCCAAAACCACCCCAGACTTAGTACATTTTTACTGTGACAATATGCAATCATACCACATAGCTGGTGACTATGCGTCTGGAAACAATGAACATCCACTACGCCCTGCTGTTACTATCAACTCATCCGCTTGCGGAGGCGCAGTTTTTTGTTATAAGGAAGATACTTTTAATATGTGTCCTGCTTGTTCTGGTTCTTACAACGCTGGTAAAACAGAGCGTGGGGAAGTTAACGTATTTATCCCAGGTACAAAACTTCAAGCCATGGTACAACGTATGAAGAGCCGCATGGATGCTAACAATGGTTCAGCCTCCATCACTCGTCCAGGCGACTCCTTCCCTGGTTCAGATATCTGTAAAAACTGTCCTCTCATAATCTTCAAAAAAGGCAGCGGTGACCCATGTGCCGACTGTGATAAAAAGTAGGAACCCAACGATGAAAAAATTACTTTTAACCCTTTTTGTTTGCCTTTCATTCTTTTCTGCAAACATAATTACCAGCGGCACAAGCATTGCTGCTGAAGAAAAATCCACCGTAGAAACCGTCCTTGACGGTGCTAAAAACGCAGTTAGTGGCGTTGAGAAATCAGTTTCTGGTGAAAAATTAACCCTTGATGAAGCCATTGCCATGGCCGTGGTTCAAGGACAAATTGACCCCACCGCTGAAAAGGGCTTTCTAGGCATACCTGGTGCGCCGCAGATTTCTCCAATTATGGGCTTTTTATGGGCCATTTGGGTGGGTTGGATATTCTCAACCGTTGGTGCTTTTGGTGGCATTATGGCCTCTGTTGGTCACGTTAGTGTGTTTGGCCTTGGTGAATATGCAGCATCCTTTGGTAAGGGAACACCGATAAACAAAGGTATTACAGACTCTATCCGTGTATCTAACCAATGGCTTGTTGGTTGTTCTGCTTTAATTTCATCATTCAAACAATATAGTCTTGGACGCCTAGTTCTACCGCTGGGCATTGCCCTTGGGGTTGGCTCGCTTGCAGGTTCGATTTTAATTCCTGTGTTAACTCAAGGCAAAATCGATTTTAGCGATTATATTGGCTACTTTGGTTTATTCGTGTTGGCTCTTGGTTGTTATCTTTTCTATGAAACAACTCCTGCTGCAAAAGCTAAGAAAAAACTAGCCGCAGCCGCAGCCAAAGCCTTTGAAGAAGCTTCAAAAGGTCACAGTGATAGTGGCGTACAAACTCGTGTACAAATTAAGAGCATTACCCCTGCCAAGGTTGTATTTACCTTCTGCGGCGTGGAATTTTCTTTCACCACAGTGTTGCCAGTTGTTGGTGGCTTTCTTATTGCATCTGTTGCCTCCTTCCTTGGGGTTGGCGGCGGCTTCTTGCTAGTGCCATTCCTAACTAGCATTTCACAACTACCCATGTACCTTGCCGCTGGCACCTCAGCCTTTGCCGTGCTTATTGGTATGGTCACATCCATCACCACCTTTATGTTTGGCGGCACACCTGTGTACTGGACACTTATTGGCGTTGAGCTTTGCGGTATTGTGTTAGGTTCTTGGATTGGCCCCATGACTGCTAAATATCTATCAGACGTTTGGTTAAAGCGTATCTTTATCGTGTTAGCTTTCTTGGTAGGTATCAACTACGTTCTACGTGGTTTCTTTGACATGAGACTTTGGTAATCAAAATAAAATAAATTGTGGTGAGGTTTTTTATAAACCTCACCACAATATTTTTAAACATATGATAGAAAACATACCCTTATTAGACAGTTTTTTTATAGCACCTTTTCGCTGGCCAAACTCTGCTGTGCTTGGTTTGTGGCTTGGTTGTGCCATATTGGCCTTTTATTGCTCTTTAATTGGAGAGACAATCTATGTGCTTTTTATGAAAGTTCATAAAAAATACTATCATGGTCTAAGTGACGAAACCCTGCATTACCACAAGCTTAGCATGAAGGCCTTGCATAGTGGAAATAAAGAAGCCTACCTTGCAGCCAATAAGCTTGCACATGATAAATTTGGGAAAAGTTTTTTTGCAAAAGCCTCTGTAAGCATGGCAACACTTACCCCTGTGCCCTTTGTGCTTCACTGGCTTTCACTAAGATTTGAGGGCATAGCCGTACACAGCATACCCTTTACTGAAAAAAGTGTTGGTTATGTTTTTGTATTTTTAACTTTGTATATATTTGAACGCATTATTGTTTCAAAAATTAGAAAGCGCATGGACTGCCAAATGGACCCAAAGCCCATTGTTTAGTGCCAAATTACTACTCTTTAACAAAGCCATTATACAACTGTTGCATAGCTTCATCTAAGCACGTTGCAGCAGGTTTATTTTTAACACATTGTGCAAGGTTTTCTTCAGTAACCATGCGTAATCCTTCTCCTAAAGCTTTGCGAGCAAGTAAAGGAAAAACTATGGTTGCTTGGCTATGTTCAAGCCCTATTCCCACAAAAAGCATGGGGCCATCATATTCTGGAACTTTTAATTCTCCAGCACTAACTGCCATTAAGACCCTAAGACCCCAATCATCATAAAAAATATCACGCCAAGCATTTAATTTTTTCAATTCATTTTTTTGTAATATTTTATCGTCGTTAATTATAATATATGAACCATCGGGTGGAACTATCTCTGCCATGCGCCGTTCAAAATTCCACCAAAATGCTGACGCCGTCATGGCAAAAATACCCATGAGCAAAATCATTCTAACTATTGGTCGTTCACAATTTGCGGAAATTAGCGGACCACTATTTTTCTTTCGTCTTATAAGCATATGTACTTTTAAAATACTTTAAGCTCCATGGCAAGATGACTAAGAAGTAAATTACAAATTATTACACTAAGTAGCTTCGAGCCAATTCAATCCTTTACAAATCATATCTATAATATTATTAGCAATTATACTTGTAATAAAATACTCCTGCACAATTCATTGTGTGGAGTATTTTGGAGCGTTGACGATAGTCAATGCGATCAAAAATCAAGAATAGGCGGAGCAAAGCTCAGCCGTTAAGTGATTGATTTTTCCTGACCTAGTGGTGCCACGAAGTGGCATAGCCGTTAGGCGAGGAACGAGCCTTACGGCTACAGAGAGCAGAGATGTGCCTTTTGTCCTGCACAAGTGCATTTTCAAATAAATGCAAATTTACTACAAAAGCACAAAAATAGAACTAAAAAATAATTGTGCAGGACACTTAATAAAGCCATACAAGCTTTTATGTCTATTTTATATTTGTTTCCACTTGGCTCAAGTTTTGCAAAGTGTATAATATACTGTCATAGAAACGACGGGGAGAACTATGTCCTTTAAGTTTACAATGCAAAAAGTCCTTGATTATAGGGGTCAATTGGAAGAAGAGGCTAAAATTAAATTGGCCGAAGCTGAGCGATTATTCTTTCATGAGCAAGAACGTTTGCAAACCCTACAAGAGCAACTGGCGCAAATGGAAGCAGAATTATATAAAAAAATTGATGTGGATCAAGGTTCACGCTGGCTACTGGAAAATTTTATCAAGGGTTTACGCACAGATATTTCAGACACAACATTGAGGATGCGTCACCTTTCTGAACTTGTATCACAGTGCCGCACCTTGGTGCTTATGCGAGCAAAAGACCATAAAATGATAGAAAAACTTAAAGAAAAACAGCAGGAGCGTTATTATGCAGCGGAAAAAGAACATGAAAGAAAAATCAATGATGAAACAGCAACGCTTCGCCATGCAATCACAACTTTCTAAAGTTTGTCGTTGGCTTATGTGCTTTGGTTTTGCAAAGGTTGCACTACTTGTGGCTCTTGCTTCTGGTTACTCATTGCCAAGTTTTGAACTACTTAGTTTTCTTGAGCCTAAGCCACAAGCAACTGCGGTGCAAGAGATAGTCATCACAAATCACGATGTACAACATATTGAAGTTGAAACACCAAAAATTGATGAGACCACGCAAGCTCACACTAACGTAGCTGTTGACCCCCTTCCACAAGGTTCTGCGGCAGTGCGTGCGGCAAATCAATACAAGCCATTACATGCAAAGCCTACAGCCAATTATTTGCCAGAGACAACCATTGCAAGTTCAACTACTACAGATACCATAAAAACTACAGTTGTTAACAAACCTGTAACTGAAAGCCCCAGTTGGTGGAATAATGTTCTAAATCTTAAATCTTTACCTTTTCCACGTCTTGGACTTGACCAAGTAGCTTATGCTGCAACTCTTAATGTTCCTCCACCGCCCACTGTTGCCAGTGATAATGGGCAAACTCCTTTTACGCCGCCACAGCAAACCACTAAGCAAACGCCTACATCTACTGCCCCACGAGTGCTGCCTGCTGGAACTGCTGGGCCTCAACTTGGTGTTGAGCAAGCAAACCCTCTTGTGCCAAATCCAAACCCACCTACCCCAGACTTAAATGCCTATGTGCCACCTGAGGACCCAAACCAGGCCCAACAAGAGCTGGCACGACGTGAACAAGAACTACTTATGCTTAAAAAGCAAACCGAACAGCGTCTTAAAGAATTACAAGCTGCTGAAAAAAAAGTTAAGGGCATGCTAAATGAAGCCAAAACTGTTGAAGGTGGGAAGGTTAACGCTTTAACTAATATGTACATTAATATGAAACCAAAGCAAGCTGCTAAAGCTCTTGAAACTATGGATGAAAACATTGCAGTCAAAATTTTGTCCAACATGAAACCAAAGCAAGCTGGAGAAATTCTAAGTTATGCTAACCCTGCTAAAACTGCTGAGCTCACAGAACTTTTAAGTCGCATGCAGCTTGGAAATTAACAACTGCTTTGCTTTACAATATTGCATTATATTTTCAGCAACTTACTAGGTGTTGTCAATTGGATTTAAAAAGTGTATACCCTGCTCATGCGAAAACTTCATATTGTTTTTTTCATACTTGCTTTGTTTATCTGCATACCTGCTAATCATATTTTAGCTGATGTGGCACCTTTGTCGGGTAGCATTGAGCTATTTGTGCCAAAGTCCAATGCCGTTAATGAAAATAATGACATTGATGCCTTAATAGAAACATTTGAAATAACTATTCCTAAATCCCCAGTTATGGACGCTGAAACTATTTCAGTTGACAATAGAGCTTGGTACCCCATGGGCACTCCTCAAGGAAGTAAGGGCGATTTATGGGAACAGGGCAAGTCCGTTGATGACATCAACCGTAGGCGTGTTCCAGCAGACAGTAGTCCCTCAGCTAACGCAGGACTAGACACAAGGGCTGGCATTGACACTCAATTAAAAAGCATTTCTGAATATGAGCGTAGCCTAGATGAAGACCCCATAACCATAGCAAATGGTAAAATTCGCAGCGAATCTAGCATTGAACAATCCTCTTGGAAATCAAATATTGTTGAACCAGTAAAAATTGATGAACCAGTCTTAACCTCACAACACAATGTTTTTGGTGCATATGCTGATATGGTTGAAGATGAAGATTTTCATATGTCCGCTGGTGCTGAATTACACCTACCAGAATCTAATACTTCCATTCTCGGCAGCAGTAGTGAACGCCAAGACAATTCTGAAATCGGCATGGGCATGAAGCTCATGTGGGGATTTTAATTTCATTTTCCTCTTAAGTTTTTCCGTAAAAAATCCGATATTACTCTTGTAGAAAGTTTCAAATGTAAAGTCACTTTGTAGCGCTTGCTCCTTACATTTGCACACTTTTTGCATGAAGTTTTGTAGCCTAATTTATGGGCAAGAACTTCCTTACGAGGGTAATTTTATGTCAAATACCATATCTGGCGGTATTTCATTTTCCGGAATTGGTGGTGGAACCGACTTTAACGAAGTAATAGACAAGCTCTATGAACTTGAATCTGTCCGTCTAAATGGACTTGAAGACTCAAGGGAAGTTGCTATGGAGGCTTATGACGCCATTAGCGAACTCATAAGCTCTGTTACTGAAGCTAAAGAAGCCCTCTCACTGCTCAATGAACCATCAAAGTTTTTACTTAAACTAGCTGCAAGTAGTAATGAGTCCGTAGCCACTGCCACTGCTGATTACGAAGCAGTGGATGGCACATTTACTGTGGATGTTGAACAACTTGCCACTAGCTCCATTTGGGCATCAAAAACAGTTTTTGACAGCAAAACATCCAGTATGAATACTAGTGGTGCATCACAAACTCTTACCTATAGCTATGACGGTAAAACGCGTGACATCTTAGTTCCTCCAAATACTACCCTTGAAGGCCTTGCCCACATGATTAACGAGGACAAAGCAAATCCTGGCGTTACCATGCAAATTATTAAAACTGCATCGGGCTATACCTTCCAAATGGCTGGCGACAAGTCCGGTCAAGGTGCCAACATTGAAATAATACCCAATGCTAATATTGAAGGCTTTGCTAGTAGCAATAGTGTGTGGGAGTCCTATCCTGTATCAAGCACTGCCACTCTTGATGCTAATCAATCAGTTTTAGATGCCAATTATGATATTACGCTTTGGGATAATACAATGTTTGAATTGACTGTCCCTGCCAATACCACCAATCAAGGTCTCGTAGATGCTATTAATACAAAATACCAATCCGAAACCGGTAGTGTTGATGACATTGCAGAAATCACCGCTGATGGCAATTTAGTCATTACGGGTATAAGAGAATTTGAAGGCCCAGGTAGTGCTAGCACAACACCTAACAGAACGATGCACACAGAAATAAAAGGTCACTCAAATGTTGAATTATCTCAGCTTGCAGGAGAAGGCACTGTTTACACATTTGTTAGGGATAGTATAGTACCTGCCGTTGGGCCATATGAAATTACCGCTGATGCAGATGACACCATGGAAGATATCCTTAAAAAACTTGCAGACGAAATGCAAGCCGCTGGTGACACTAATGTGGGTATTTCAGCCGAAAAAAATGCTACTGGCGGCACTGATTATCACTTGCAGGGTTTTACCGATGTGCCAGATGAGCTTGGTCTTTCTGGCGTAACTTCTACTGTTCAAAAGTATTCGACACCTGTTGAAAAGTATGATGCCGTTTCAGTTGAAACTATTCCTAAAGACTTAGAGTTTAACATTATCTTTGATGATGGTAGCTCTCAAAAATTCACTGTGGACAGTTCCCTTGGTTATGATGGTATTGTGAATGCCATTAATGCCTTGCCTGGTCATGCAGGCACAGCAGCATTAGAAAGCATTGACCCATCTGACCCAAACAGCCCAAAAAAACTGGTTCTTAACGGTGTGGCCTCTTTAGCATCTACAAACAATGCTTTTAATCAACATGTAAGTTTTGGTGGTGCTGTAACTTCTACCAGCAATTTTACCGTACAAACAGCACAAAATGCTGAATTTAAGATTAATAATTTTGAACACACTCTAACCTCTGCAACAAATAATGTTACCGATGTGATTGAAGGTGTAACTCTTAGCCTTAAAAGTGTTGGAGAAACACAAATAGGTGTTGCCTCTGACACTGACTCTGTTAAGGCCAATATACAGTCTGTGCTTGATTCATTAAACTCTGTTATCCTCAAGGTTAAAGACCTAACCTCCATCACTGAAGAACCATCTTCAACCTATACAGATGATGCAACCATTACTGCATCCACACTTTCTGGTGAATACAGTGTGCTTAGCTTTCAATCGCGCATGAAAAATGAAATCATAGGCAGTCCCCCTGGTTTTAACAATATCACGGGCGATGATGTTTTTTCAGGCGATTTTGTGGCCGCACTTTCGCAAATTGGCATTAAAACCATTAGTGATTCTGATGATTCAAACTTTGGACTCTTTGCCATAGCTCCTGCTGGCAGTACAGATGAGATTCAACAACTTGACCAAGAAATGTTTGATAATGCTATTGCAAATAACCTTGACGATGTTATCAACTTCTTTTCTGCCAATGACTTAGGAGTAACTTCATCCGACGATTTTGGCTATGCCAATCACATTGATGGCATTACTGAGCCTGGCACTTATAATGTTAAATATACAGTTGATGCTTCTGGTGCTGCAGAAGTATGGATTAACGGTACAAAGGCCAGTGAGAGTGATATTAATCCAAACACATTCACCGTTGCTGGTGACGGACCAGAGGCTGGTTTAAGCATTACTCTCTACGACCTATCCACTGGTGATCATGAGGGCACAGTTTCCGTACAACGTGGGCTAGTTAATCATATGGAACAATTCTTCCAAGATGAAATGAAATTTTTCCCACCTAGCCCCACAGACCCAACCATAGGTCAAAATAACGGCGGATTAATGATTGCTCAAGACAACTATAAATCTTTAATTGAAAGCATTGATAATAGAATTGACAATGAAATTACTAGATTAGAGCGGTGGGAGTATAATGAAAGACAGAAATATGCAAGGCTTGACACCTTGCTTGGCGAATACAACGGAAATATGACTATACTAAACAACCAATTGGGGCAATTAGCATAGTTTTATGCCTCTGCATAATTGCAAGGGTGCAGTAATATAAACTTTAAGAAAAAGAGAACATTATGAACAAGGCAGCACAAGCGTATTTTCAAACTGGGGTCAGCACCACAGATCAAGGTCAACTCTTACTCTTACTCTATGACGGTGCATTAAAATTTTTACAACAAGCTCGTGTTAAAATGCTTGAGAAAGACTATGCAGCAAAGGGAATTCTCATCTCTAAAGTCATTGACATTGTTAACGAACTTTCAAGCACACTAAACCTTGAAAAAGGCGGTACATTGGCAGAGAATTTGAACAATCTATATTTTTTGTGTACCACTCGCCTGCTTCAAGCAAACTTAAAAATGAATGTGGAACAGCTTGACAACGTTGCAGGAATTCTACAAGGACTGCGCTCTGCTTATGCTGAAATTATCACAACTCCAGAGGCACAAAAAGCTTCTGCACAAATTGCCGCAAAGCTTAATAGCGATGCAAGCATGGTGCAACGCAGTGCACATTTAAACGTGCAATCTACACCTTTGCCAAATGGTATTGGCAAAAAACAAGCTCATGCTGCCTACGGACAAATGCAAAACGCTGCCCCACCAGTACCCACTGGCACAAGTGAATAATCTAAATTTTTTGGGGAAACTTTTATAAAAAGTTTCCCCAAAAAAAGCGTTTAAAGCATTATAACTTCTAGGTATAGCACATTTATTTTAAAAAGTCCTGCACTCAATTTTAGCACTACGTCTTCTTAAACATTACTTTTCAACATCAAAAACCAAGGCTTCGTACCAAAAAATTTGGGCCTTGCTATCCTTCCAACTACCACTGGGTAAGCCAGCTTTATAACATAAATTTTCTAAATATGCCTCAAGATTCCAGCCCTGTTCTTCAGCAACTTTTGGCAGAAAAACACCACTTTTTGCGCCAAGCTTTAGCAAAAGCCCATGTCTACCAATCTCCACAGCGTTAGCGTCTGGACAAGGTGTCAGCGGCCCAAGAACAGATATGGACACATCAACATTAGGCCATTCATCATGTGTTAGCGGTGGAAATCTATGGTCATTAAAAGCCGCAGCATGGGCCATGCGGGCCACATTAACATATAGTGGCTCTTGCCCAATCATGGTACCAATACAACCGCGCAAACGACCATTTTTTTCTAAAGTAACAAAGCTACCTAGATGTTCGTTTAAAACACCATCCATACTGCTTGGAACTTCAACTTCCTTACCAGCAAGGCTTGCAGAAATGGCAAGGCAAGCTACTTTACCAAGGTCTTTTTTTTCTTTATCGCTTAGTGAAAATGTTACTGACATATTTTACTCTCAGTTAACGCGTTTTGAAGGGAGAGGTGGGGACATGGGGGAGGAGAGGGAACTTTTTGGCGTTAGCAAAAGTTTCCCTCTCCTCCCCCATCAAAGTCACTGTAAGACTTCTAAAGTAGCCTCTGCAATTTGCAATTCTTCGTTGGTAGGAATAACTAGCACAGGAATTTTTGATTCTTTTTTACTAATGGCCCTAGCACCTGCTTGGCGAGTTCCATTTTTTTCAACATCCAGCACAATTCCAAGAGGTTCTAAACCTTGGCAAACGGCTGCCCGTGCAAGATCGTCATTTTCGCCAATGCCTGCGGTAAACACTATGGAATCCACACGCCCCAGCAAGAAGAAATATGATCCCAATAACTTTTTAATGCTACGAGTTAGCATTTTAAACGCAAGTTCAGCCTTTTCATCGCCAACTTCTCGCATGGCATGAAGATCTCGCATGTCATTGGTACCACAAACACCCAACAGACCAGATTTTTTATTGAGCATGGCGTCAACGTCCTTGGCAGACATTTGCATTTTTTCCATAACATAGGGAATTATTGCAGGATCAATGGTGCCAGAGCGAGTGCCCATCATTAAGCCCTCAAGCGGAGTTAGGCCCATAGATGTATCAATGCAAACACCATTTTTTACTGCCGTCATGGATGAACCATTACCAAGATGCATGGTAATGGAATTAAGCTCATTTAGGGGTTTATTAAGAAATTCTGCTGTTTTTTTGGCAATATACTTATGTGAAGTACCGTGAAAACCATAGCGGCGAATGTGCAAATTTTCATACAATTCATAAGGCAGGGGATAAATATATGCTTCTGGCTGCATGGTTGCACCAAACTCTGTGTCAAAAACGCCCACATTGGGAACACCTGGAAGTAGCTTTTCTACAACTTCAACGCCCATAAGGTTTGCAGGATTATGTAAAGGACTTAGAGAATAATATTTTTTCACTATACTTTTTAAGTTTTCGTCAAAGAGCATGGGGCAGGTTATTTCCTCACCACCATGCACAACCCTGTGACCCACTGCAAAAATTTCGTCCTTGCTTTTAATAACACCTTTTTCGGGGTGACTAAGTAGGGCGATTACCTCTTCCATGCCCTCCACATGGGTTGGAAATGGCTTTTCAATTACAAGCTTTTCCTCTTTATTGGTATCAGGCCAAACTTTATGGGTAAGCTTGCCCATATTATCACCAATACGCTCCACAAGCCCTGCACAAAGTACCACTTTTTCTGTCATTTCAAAAAGTTGATACTTACAAGAAGATGAACCGGCGTTTATTACTAATATTTTCATTTTCCCCCCATGACAATTTGCCCATAAATCATCATCTGCATCCTACTTATCGGCGGCGGCTTGAACAGCAGTAATCGCCACAGTATTCACAATATCTGCCACAGTACAACCACGCGAAAGGTCATTCACAGGTTTGTTAAGTCCCTGCAAAACAGGGCCAATGGCAATGGCATCAGCAGCTCTTTGCACTGCTTTATATGTATTATTACCAGTATTTAAGTCTGGAAAAATGAATACAGTAGCCTTGCCTGCCACTTGGCTATTGGGCAACTTTGTGCGTGCAACTTCCTTATCAATGGCCGCATCATATTGCATGGGGCCTTCTAGTAATATGTCTGGTGCAATTTCCTTAGCAATTTTTGTAGCTTCCACCACAATGTCCACGTCAGCACCCTTACCAGATGTACCTGTGGAATATGAAAGCATGGCAACTCGTGGCTCAATGCCAAAAACCTCTGCTGTATGAGCTGAAGCCACGGCAATTTCTGCCAATTGTTGGGCTGTGGGATTAGGATTAACAGCACAGTCACCAAAAGCTAACACTCTGTCTTTTAAACACATCAAGAATATTGACGACACAATGGAGCAATTGGGTTTGGTTTTAATAAATTCAAATGCAGGGCGAATGGTGTGGGCCGTGGTATTAATGGCCCCAGACACCATGCCATCAGCATGATTTTTATGTACCATCATGGTGGCAAAATATGTGCAGTCCATCATACGGTCACGAGCTTGTTCCATGGTTATGCCCTTGGATTTACGAAGATCGTAATATGTTTCAACATATTCATCAAAATTAGGCGATAAATTGGGCTGAATAATATTGGCACCATCAAGGTCAAGGCCAAGTTCCGCAATCTTTGTTCCTATGCGGTCTGCATTACCAAGTAGCACAATTTCAGCCACATCACGATGAATTAAAATATCAGTTGCTCGTAAAATGCGCTCTTCTTGGCCTTCTGCCAGTACAATGCGCATTTTTTTCTGCCTTGCACGCTCAATTAAGTCAAATTCAAACATCATAGGCGTAACTTTTGAAGGCTTATCAGTAATTAAACGCTTGGCAATTTCTTTGGCATTAACATTACGCTCAAAAATACCAAGGGCAATATTAATTTTTTGTAAGTTATCAGGTTCAATACGACCATATAATTGCGAAAGCATTTGCACAGTTTTGTAGGTGTGGTCAGATGTCAATAAAATGGGCACAGGAACACCAGTCCAACCTTCCAAAAGCATTTGCACATTTTTAGGAAGCGGTATACCACCTGTTAACAACACCCCAGCAATATTGTTATATGCTGACGACACACGAGAAGCCAATGAAGCAAGAACAATGTCCGTCCTGTCGCCTGGGGTAATAATTAAATTATCTTCTGAAATATAATCTAAAAAATTATGCACTTGCATGGCGGCAATTAGATAATTACCCACCAAAACATCCATACGATGATCACCATAAAGCACCTTGGCATCAAGCCACTTGGCAACATCTGCCATGGTGGGCTTTCCAAGGGCGGGCTCATCGGGTACTGTATATATAAGCGGCTGTTTTTCTGCATTTTTAACACTAACACCAGCTAGCAAATCATCACGCTCAGTGATGGATAAATCAGCCCTATTAACAACAATGGACAAAATATCCACATTTTTTTCTTCAAGCTGGTCAATTTGCACTTGAGTGCTGTCGATAATCTCATCAATATTTTTATGAGCGCCATTGGCCACAACCATCATGGGGCAGCCAAGGTTTGAAGCTATGTCTGCATTCAACTCAAATTCAAAGGCAGTATCTTGGCCCAAAAAGTCAGTACCTTCACAAACCACAAAGTCATGCTTGTCAGTAAGAGCATGAAATTTTTGTAAAACATTTGCAATGAGCAAATTGCGCTGACCATTGTTAATTAAGTGCCTTGCTTCATCAAGGGTGTAAACAAAGGTGTCTGTATAAGACAAATTCAGCTTAAAATGCGTGAGCATTAAATGTGTGTCATGATCTTTATCATCAAACATGGGCTCATTGATAATGGGCCTAAAAAAAGCAACCTTGCCCATATTGCGAGTCATAAGATGCATCATACCAAGAACAATGGCTGACTTGCCAGATCGAGACTCAGTGGCACTAATATACAGACTCTTATACATGATGGTGATGCTCCTTTATTCGTTCGCTCGGCAGATTTTATGTCAGTGGAAATGAATTCCACTGACCTGCCTCGCTCACTCTAG
>CAYJOP010000027.1:0-22038 GCA_964371835.1 uncultured Desulfovibrionaceae bacterium | reverse complement strand
GGTTTTTACTCCGTGCTTCGCACTACACAAAAACCCAAGGCCCTGAAGGGCTTTTAAATGGTACTTTCGTTGTTTGGTGTTTTAGTGTTTGTAAATTGATATTGTCTTTGAGTGTATCTTATAAAAGCATGGATTCCAACGTCACTCGCAGGCTCGTTTCTCGGAATGACAAGAGCAAGAAGCTACTTTAAACAGGATGAAAGATTTCAAATGCAAGCTCGCTCGCAGTGGCAAAGACAGAGTCAATTGCGAGGAGTCATGAGCAAAGCGAGGGAGACGTGGCAATCCATGCCTTTTTATCGTCTTTTTTTGCAGAAAATGACTTATATGGATTATAATGTCTGTTTCTAATGCTAAGGTTACAATTTTTGCGTGCTTTGTACTCCACAAAAAAACAATGCCCTGAAGGGCTATTAAATGATACTTTCGTTGAATTAAGTTTTGCGGCGAGTAGGTTATTTAAGCTATAAACCAGCATTCTATAAATCTTCGCAAGTGAAGGATGCGTAAATCCGTGTAATAAACTGCGCTTTAAAATAGAAAATTAATTAGTATATTTATTTATTTTAGTAGAGTATATTTTTGTATGGACATCAATCTATTGGCAATTTATAAGTTTTTATGAAGTGTTTTTGCCATTTAACAGATAAGAGAAAAATATGAATACAGAACTTGAACATACATACAAAATGAAGGTTGAGTTTGCTCATCTTGACGCTAAAGGCTATATTAAACCACATGGATATCAGCATATTATCGGTAGAGTTGTGGATGAGCATTTGTCGGTTTTCAATGTGGATTTTGATTCTTGTATGGAAAAAAATCTAGGGTGGGTTCTAGTTAGCTTACATTTAAACATTAAAAAGCATGTTCACGGTTGTACAAGTCTACATATAAAAACTTGGCATAGTGAGCGTAAACGAATTTATTTTAGGCGCGAAGTTAAGGCTTTTGACGATAATGGAGATATTGTTTTTGTGGCTACCATATATTCTGTTTTAATGGATTTTGGCGCTAAGGCAGTTTATCGAAAAGCAGAACTACCTTTTACGCTTGAGGAGCCGCATCAAGAATTTGTTGTGGAAGCTGCGCCAATGTTTAAAGAAAAGCTCGAATATAAGCACAATTGTGAACGTACAGTTCTAAGAAGTTATATTGATGCTTTTGGGCATGTTAATAATTGTCATTATGGTGAATTTGCATTTGATGCTTTGACAGATGCACAGGCTGATTTGTCTAAGTTAAGTGCCTTTAGTATATATTTTTGTTCTGAACTTACCTTAAATGATGCATTTGTCATTGAGGAAAATATTCAAGAAAAAGTCGTTTTGCATGGTTTTAACAAAACAACCCAGAAGACATCTTTTTATTGTGAATTTTTCTATGAGAAATGATTGAATTAAAAGAATAGTTTTTAGTATTTTAGTTAAGAAAATTTTTTAAAACTTATTGAGGCTGAGTTGCAGCAGATACAAGGAAGGCAAGTTTTTTTGAGGGGAGTGTGGTTTTTCCCACTCGAACCTATAAAAACGTAGCCTGACGCTGTAGATGCTGTGACTCAGCCTCAAAAAAATGCTAGCCGTATGTGTGGTACAGCACCTCAAAATGTGCTCGCGGATGATTGCAAGCACCGCAAAGTTCTGGAGCGGTACTACCTTCATGTAACCAGCCACAGTTTAGACAGTGCCACATAACTGGTTGTGGTTGCTTAAACATGGTGGCTTCTTTTATTTGCTTTGCAAGGCTTAGGAAGCATTTTTCGTGAAATGCCTCAGCAATGGCAATATTACGCATTACAGCAGCTATTTCACTAAAGCCTTCTTTATCAGCTGTGGCTGCAAATTCAGGATACATAATAGTATGCTCATGGTTTTCGCCAGCGGCTGAAGCCACAAGGTTAACTTCTGTGCTACCTATGATGCCAGCTGGAAATGCGCCAACGATTTCAACTTCTCCACCTTCAAGAAATTTGAACAAGCGTTTAGCATGTTCTTTTTCTTGACTTGCAGTTTCTGCAAAAACTTCTTGCACTAGGCGGAAGCCATCGTTTTTAGCCTTACTTGAAAAAAAGTCATAGCGGTTTCTTGCTTGTGATTCACCAGCAAAGGCTGTTAAGATGTTTTTTTCTGTTTGAGTTCCTTTTAAGGATTTCATAATTCTTTCTCCTTTTAATTTTTTCCTAACGTTAAAGGGGTAACTATATTGTATTACCATCATCAAGCCACTTAAAGAGGCACTTATGTAAATCATTAATATCAATAGGTTTACCAATGTGTTCTTGCATACCTGACTCACTTGCCTTGACTATATCATCTGGCATGGCATTGGCAGTCATGGCAATAATTGGCTTTGTGAAATTGTTATAACGTAAAGTTTTAGCGGCAGTTAATCCATCCATAATAGGCATTTGTATGTCCATAAGAACAAGATCAAAGTTGCCATGCAAAGCTAAGTCTACGCCTTGTTGACCATTAGTAGCAATTGTTACATTTAATCCAAGATTTTCTAAAATTTCTGTGGCAATAAGTTGATTTATCTCATTGTCTTCCACTAATAATATGTTTTTTTCTTTTATGTGTTCAAAATTAAAATCATTTTGATCAGCTGCACTTTTGTCTGCACTTAAATCAAGTGGAATTTTGGCGTGTAGCGTAAAGTTAAAAGTTGTCCCTTCCCCTTCTTTGCTTGTAACTGTTAATTCTGAACCCATGGCTTCTATGAGTGAGCGTGTAATTGGCAAACCAAGGCCAGTACCACCGTAACGTCGAGTGGTTGTTGAGTCTGCTTGTATAAATGGTTGAAATATTATATTTATTTGTTCATTGCTCATGCCAATGCCAGTGTCTGAAATATCAATATTAATATCTGCTTGAAGAGCAATTTCTTGAGAGGTTGTAATAGTAATAGTTACCCCACCTTGATGAGTAAACTTAACCGCATTATTAAGCAGGTTTAACAATGCTTGTCTAAAACGCAAGGGGTCGCCTAGAATATATTCAGGAATTTCGCCAACAGTTACAAGTTGCAGGGAGATATTTTTTTCATCTGCTTGATATTGTAGCATATCAATGGCAAATTGAATACTCCTTGCAATGCGGAATGGGATGTGCTCAACCTCAATTTTTCCAGATTCAATCTTAGAAAAGTCAAGAATATCATTGACGATTTTTAATAATGTTTTAGCCGAAATGTCAATTTTTTCTAGGTAAGTTCTAAGATGTGGGGAAGCATGCTGTAATGCCAAGTGGTTTAACCCTAGAATTCCATTGAGTGGTGTACGAATTTCATGGCTCATATTGGCTAAAAATTCACTTTTTGCTAGGTTTGAAGCCGTTGCAGTATCGTTAGCTTCACGCAAGATGGTTTCAGAGGCCAATCGTTCTGTAATGTCACTACCAACTGTTACTATGCCAATGGCATTTCCAAGGTGATCTCTAAAGGCCACTTTGAACATTTCTAAGGGTAAGGTATTACCATTTTTGTAGATAAGAGTAACATCCTTGTGTGAAATTACCTCAGAATCCCCAAGTATATCTTCATTTTTATTGAAAAATTCAAAATCTTCTTCGTTAAAAGAAAATTCTACATCAATTTCACGAAATCTTTTTCCACGAATTTCAGAAACCTGACATCCCAATAAATTTAGGAAAGCTTTGTTGCCTCCAAGAATTCTGCCGTCAACTTCTTTGAAATAAATAAAATCAGGAATACAATTGATTACATTGTACAGTAATGACTTTTCATAAAGAATTAAATCATCATTTTTTTGTGCTCGTTCATATTGTTCTTGAACAACTTTTTCTAGGCTACGTTGATAGGCTTTATCTCGTTCTATTTTGACGTGCCATTCGTGCACGTCAATGAAAATGCCTGTTCCATGTTGAATTATTCCAGTATTACTGCGAACGGCATGTCCTTTTACATGCAACCAATGCCAATGACCATCAGCATGAGCAAAGCGCAAAGGGCCATCGTAGAAAATATCAGTTTCTTTCGTGGTAGGGTGTGATGGTGCAAATAAGCCACCACGTCTATCTTCTGGGTGAATCAAATCATCTAATGCTTCTAGGTCAAGGTTTCTGCTTTGTGCTTCCCTTCCAAGTAGTTTAAATGAATGTTCATTGAAATTAATAATTCCTGGCGCATTATATTCCCACATGGGTAAATCTAAAAGTTCAATGGCTTTAACTAGTTTTTGTTCATCTTTTATGTGTCTACGCAAAAGTAAATTTAATAAAACATAGGTGCCAAGAGTACTAAATAAAATTGTAATGGTAATTATTGTAATGACTTCATTGCGAATATAATTATTTACTTTTGCGAGTCTGTTCACGCTTTGATATAAACCAATGGAAATTTTATATTCTGGAATATACAGTGAGGTTATGAGTTTTCGTTCATCTGGATTAGTTTCAATTAAAATATCTTCAAATTCAGTAATACTATTGCTTTGTACTAGGTTGGGGTAGGCTGATGTGCAAATAATTTCCCCATCTCTATTGCCAACAACCAAGATGGCGCTTTCAGAAATTTTACTGGCATATTGCTGTACTAGTTTGGAGATTATGGGGACGTTTATATAAAATTCCACACTACCTAAGAATATGCCGTTACTATATAGAGGGAATGTGGAGTATACTTTATGATTATGGGAGCTATTGTGAAACTGAATGCTTTTATTTTGTTTAGTATCATTTTCATAATAGCTATTATTAAATAGTGGGGTTAAGTTTTCTTGTATAATACCCTTAGTATCAAGGTGTATAAGGGAATTGCCCTTGGCAGGAAAAATGGCGATACTATCTAAAAGTGCAATGGCACTTTGGGAACTTTTAATTAAAAGTAGAAGGCTTTGAGAGACTTTTTGGAGTTGAACGTTATCATTGGGTGTTTTTAGCAATTGAAGCACTTCGCCATTCTCTATTATGGCAGTTTGTAATGCTTTGGCATCATCCAAATCGCTTTTAACCTCAGTGATTGTATTATCAAGCAATATGGAAATTTTAGATATTGCAATATCTGACAGTGAGTCCTCAACTTTATCATAAATGGCATAGCTAAGAAAAAGCACAGCTGTTGTAATAATAGTAATGGCTGGAATGATGATAGTGTAAGCATGTTTTTTAAGCATAGTTATTCACTGTTTATGTTAAAAAATCTTTGTAAATGATAGCAAGGATGATAGTGATGTAATGTTAAATTATTTCCTTATAAAATTACTTTATCAAAAATGAAAAAAAATTTCAATACAGATTTGCAAATGTAAACATTTTATTTTATTTTGTCTGTGTATGTGGTTATTGTTTTGCCATGGGGTATAGTAATTAAAAAATATGCCGATGTAATAACCAGAAATTTGTTTTTGCAAATAAAACTATACTGAACATATGACAAAGGAAGCACTATGAGCGACAAGAGTAGTTATCACGGTTCTGATGATAGTAGCCTAATTCAGCTTGTAACATTTAAGATTGCCGAAGAAGAATTTGGCGTAGATATCTTGAAAGTTCAAGAGATTATCCGCATGATGCCTATTACTAAAGTTCCCAATGCTCCAGCATTTGTGGAAGGGGTGATAAATCTGCGTGGTAAAGTTATTCCTGTTATTGACATGCGTAAACGTTTTGGCATGAATACAGCGGTGCATGACAGCCAAACGCGTATAAAGGTAATGGACCTTTCAGGGCAAATTGTTGGATTTGTGGTGGATGCAGTTTGTGAGGTTTTGCGGATTACAGAATCAACAGTAGAGCCACCACCAGCCGTTGTTGCAGGTATTGGTTCTGAATATATGCGTGGAGTTGGTAAACTTGAAGATAGATTGTTGATTTTACTTGATTTGGATAAATTGCTTACAGAGACAGAACTTGAAAGCCTAGCAGGTTTGTAATTTGTAATTCAATCATACCCCAAGGCATTTTTTATTGTCTTGGGGTATGATTATATTTTCAGCAAGTTATAAATACTTTCCATGTCAAGATGACTTCGCACAACTTGAGCTAAGGCATTTATATTTGGTCCAAGGTTAAACGGGGTTATTTTATGAATGGGTTTTAGACCCTTCATGCTGCGCACTTGGTTTAGTATTTCTCGCCTAAATTCATCGTTATCAAAAATTCCGTGTAAATAAGTAGCAAAAGTGATGTTTTTTGATGTTTTTAGTTCCCAGCCAAGGCTTTTTGATGGGTTAGTTGGGTCAAAAATAACTTCATTAACATTAGCGGTGGCTATGGTTTGGCCGTGATGTATTTCGTAACCTTCCACTAAAAATGTATTTTTATAGATGGCTTTGCTTTGGCAAAGAGTTTTTTCTGTAAAAAAAGTAGTGCTTAGGGGTAAAATTCCTAGCCCAGTATAACTTCTAGGTGTAATATTTTCTATTCCGTTTGTGTCGTGGATATGTTCACCAAGCATTTGCAAACCACCGCAAATGCCAAATATTAGAGGTGTTTGGTCTTTTTGTTCCACAATGGCATTAGCAAGGCCGCTAGAGTGAAGATACTCAAGGTCATGGACAGTATTTTTTGTGCCAATTAGCAACAAAATATCAGGAATTCCAAGTTCGTCAACTTTGTGAACAATGCGCAAATTAACATCAGGTTCAATTCTTAATGCGTCCACATCTGTAATATTACTAATGTGCGGCAAATTTATAATGGCGATGTCTAAACTATCTTCTTGTTTTATGGATGAGGCGGAGTTTTCTTCATAAAGCTTAAAACTTACTGAATCTTCGTCTGGTAGATTAAGATTTTTAATATATGGCACAACGCCCATAAAGGGTTTTTGGGTCATATTTGAAACATCATGCAGGGCTGAATCTAAAAGACTTGCATCGCCGCGAAATTTGTTAAGAATAAAGCCTTTTATATGGTCCTGTTCATGTTTATCAAGCAAAGCCATTGTGCCCACAAGGGATGCAAAAGCACCGCCTCGGTCAATATCTGTACAAAGTAGTACCTTTGCTTTTGCATACTTAGCCATGGACATATTCACAATATCGTGGGATTTAAGATTAATTTCTGCTGGAGAACCGGCACCCTCAATAACCATAATATCGGCAGTTTGCGAAAGAGTGTCATACGCTTTAGTAACGTTTTCCCAAGCAGTTGGCTTATAAGCGATGTATTCTTTAACGGGCATGTGTGCCACAGGTTTGCCCATGATAATAACTTGCGACCCTATGTCAGAGCTAGGTTTTAAAAGAACTGGGTTCATTAAAGTTGAGGGTTCTCTGTGGCAAGCTATGGCTTGCAAGGCCTGAGCTCTGCCTATTTCATGTCCTTGGGTGGTAACAAATGAGTTAAGAGCCATGTTTTGAGCTTTAAAGGGGGCTGGATTAAAGCCATCTTGAGCGAAAATTCTACAAAGTGCGGTAACAAGCAGGCTTTTTCCAGCGTTTGAGCAAGTACCTTGAATCATAATGGCAGGTGTGTGTTTTAGCATGTTTTTGTTGTATATGCTTGTGTGTTTTCGTGCAAGCATTAATGGCATGCGTGTAGTCTTAATTGCACCTAAAGCCAAGCTTGCAACTTGGTTAGACATGCGATAGTATATCAATTGGGCATGAGATAATAATTAAAAAATTTAGAAAATTGTTATAAGCCTAAAGATTTTTTGTTTTTTTCCGATAATATATTTTGTATTTAGTGTAAATTGTAGATATTTTGGAAGTGATATGTATATAATTATTGGTTTACTCGTTGTTATAGGAAGTGTAGTTGCTGGCTATGTTATGGCTAAGGGCGACTTTCTTATTCTATTTCAACCTGCTGAATATGTAATCATTATCGGTGCTTGTATGGGCGCTTTCTTTGCATCTCAAACCAAGTATACTTGGAAGCTAATTATGCAAAGTATTAAGCATATTTTTGGCGACCCAGGGTCTAGTAAAGAAAAATATTTAGAAACTTTATCTTTGCTTTATGCTTTATTTTCAAAAATGCATCGTGAAGGTGTAATTAGTATTGAAAGTGACGTTGAAAAGCCAGAATCTAGTGCAATTTTTAATAAATTTCCAAATGTTGCAAAATCTCCTAAAACCATAAGCTTTATTGGCGATACCTTGCGTGTGTATTTAACTACAGGTGATCCTGCTGATATTGATAGTTTAATGACCATTGATATGCATACCATGCACGAAGAGGAGCTAATGCCAGCACATGCTGTTACTCATATGGCTGAATCTATGCCTGGTATGGGTATTGTTGCGTGCGTGCTTGGTGTTGTTCTTTCCATGAGCAAGATTAATGAACCGCCAGAGGTGTTAGGTTACTATATTGCTGCTGCACTGGTTGGTACATTTGTTGGTATTTTGCTGTGTTATGGTTTTTTTGGCCCTATGGGTGCAAAACTTGAAAATTATGCCCATGAGGAACATTTTTATTATAACACCATTAAAGAAGCTGTTGCTGCCGCCATTCGTGGCTCAACACCTCTTATGGCTGTGGAGTATGGCCGCAGAGCTATACCACATCCCTTTAGACCTACATTTGCAGAAATGGAAGAGTCTCTAAAAAGTAAATAAAATTGGTAATATGAAAAGTTAAGGAGTTTTTATGGGTGGTGCATGGAAAGTTGCATATGCTGACTTTGTAACAGCTATGATGGCGTTTTTTCTTCTTCTGTGGGTGTTAAATATGACTCCACCAGAAACAAAAGCCGGCCTTGCTGCTTACTTTGCTGGTGAAAATAATATGGAAACCAACTCCACTTCTCCCATTACAAATAATCCCTTTATTCAAGATACTAGCAAGATAGATACTCGCATCACAAAAATTTCTGAAGCAGAAAAAGCACAATATGCCATTGCTCAAAAACTAAAGCAACTGCTTATGGCCGACGCTGTGCCACAAGCGGCGTCTGGGGTTAGCGCTGATGATGTGGGCGTACAGTTGAGAGTGCATTCTGGTTTAATGTTTGAACCAGGTACGGCCAATCTAACTGAGGATGCAAAGATTGTTTTAGATGATGGTGTGGCTATTTTGGGTGAATACAATTTATATGCCGTGGTGCGTGGGCATGCATCACCAGATGAGGTTGTGCCACCATATCCATCTGTTTGGGAGCTTTCAGGTGCAAGGGCTGCGGCTGTGGTTAGATATTTTGTTGAAAGTGATGTTAAATCGACTCGCTTGCGGGCTGTAGCGTATGGCGATACACGCCCATTTGTTCCACCTGATGGCGATGAGGTTAACAAGGACTTAAATAAACGTGTGGAAGTTTATTTTCATAGGCCAGAAGTTATGTCGTATAGTGTTGTGTATTAGTAAAAAAAAATATTGTAAATTTGTAAAAAAAAGCTTGCTAAAATGTAAGACTTTCTGTAGAAATGCTACTGCGTCGCCGCGGTAGCTCAGTTGGTAGAGCAGGGGACTGAAAATCCCCGTGTCGGCAGTTCAATTCTGTCCCGCGGCACCATTTAGAAAATAAAAACCCCATGAAGCCCAGAAGGCTGCATGGGGTTTTCTTTTAGCTTGATTGTTTGTCGCAAGCGATACTTTTGGGTTCTTCGCCAAAAAGAGGGGCAAACCAGATTTGATACGTTATTTCTACAGTTAATTGTTTTTCATTTATTACTCCACACGCGCAAGCCAAGATGAAACCGCTTTCCTTGCTGATGTGGGTGTAGAATGGGTGATTGGTAATTTTAGCATGAGCGCAGAATATGGCGGCGAGTATGGAAGCGAACAACAATCGCATATTGTAGGTATATCTGTAGGTAAAAAATATTTTCATTTTTTTATATCAAATAATATCAATAAAATAACCAATAAACCTAGTATCTTCTCCTGCTACCATAAAAATCAAAGAGTTATCCATTTACTTGGGTAACTCTTTTTTGTTTTGCTACCCCATAGCTACCCTTTAATAAAGAGGCACAGAAAAAAATTCTCCGTGCCTCAAACCTTGTAGTTTTAAAATTCAATTACCGACAGTACCACTGTCAAAAAAAGCATGCGATTTATTATGCTATTTACTGCGCGAGCAAAAAAGTTCAATCAAGGTTCTAGGGTCTCTTCCACCGTGTTTATTAGCGTACACCCTAGCTTGATTATGCCTGGAGCTGTTAGTATCAATATACCACGCAGGGTGATTATATAATTGAAAAGGAGCTCCATTTGAACATTTACCATATATTGTTTCAATATTGTTTTTCATCCCATTAAAGGTGATTTCATAAGCCTCTGCACTTGACGGAATTGCTAAAGGCAAAAGTAAGGCAGTTAAAAAACTCAATGTTAATAAAGTTTTAAATTTCATAAAAACTCCTTAAATTAAAATGTGTAAAAACATAGTATACAAGCCAATAACACCCTTATTCTAACTGTCGGTAATTCAAGGCAAGTTGCTGTATCTTGGCGGATTTTTTGCCTTATTTAGTATACAATACCACAGGAAAAGTAAAATGCAAGTGACAATAAATGACAAAAAATGACAGTTAGTCAATTTTTTTAAACCGTGTTATTTTTTTGTTAGGGTATGAAATGTAAGTATAGGAGCAAACAGTATGTCACATTGTCAACCTCCCCAAGTTAGTGCAAAACTAAATGAGAGACATCTGTATGTTTAAGGGCAAATTCTTCAGTGAAAACCCAAGCAAAGAGATATTGTAGGCGTATCTGTAGGTAAAAAATATTATATTTTTTATATCAAATAATATCAATAAAATTACACATAAAACCAATAGCTTTCATTGCTACCATAAATATCAAAGAGTTATCTGCTGTTGCTGATAACTCTTTTTTTTGTTATTATATTTATTGATTTTTTCAGCAAAAAATCTTTAATTAAGTGACTTTGTTAAATTATACATTTTAAAGATATGAGTAAAAGATAATGCACATACAAGAGATTGTTGAACGCAATGATGCGCTTTTGGAGCAGCTTTTTCATCTTTGGAAGGGCAGTGTAAAAGCTACGCATACTTTTTTGTTGAGTCACGAAATAGAAAGCATTGCACAGTATGTGCCTGAAGCTTTTAAAAATATACCGAAATTATTTGTCGCTTTTGATGAAAATAAAGTTCCTGTAGCTTTTATGGGCATTGATGGTGATAAGATTGAAATGCTCTTTGTGGCACATGATAAACTACGTCAAGGTATTGGGAAGCATCTATTAAATATGGCCTTACAAGAGCATGGTTGTGCAAAAGTATGTGTAAATGAACAAAATCCTGAGGCCGTAGCATTCTATCAACATGTGGGATTTAGCATTATGAGTCGCTCTGAGCTTGATGAACAGGGCAATCCCTATCCCATTTTGCATATGCAGTATGTGTAATTGCATTTAAAGCGGAAAGTGTAAGGATAAATTAATCTATGTATCAAAAACTTCTATCCATGCTGCAAAAGCCAGTCCTTTGGCAGCGTAACCAAGAAGTCTTTTGGTGTGATGCACATATTTCTAAAAGCCTGCTAGAGATGCATCTAAATCCTCACTTAGAGTTAGCTAGCCGTAGGGCAGATACTATTGAAAGCTCGGTGGAGTGGATTTCTAGCGTCATAGCAGGTGGGAGCTTCATTCTTGATCTTGGTTGCGGGCCTGGATTATATGCCCAAAAATTATCAGCACTAGGATATGCCGTTACGGGAATGGATTTTTCACAAAACTCTATTAACTACGCCAAGGCACAAGATTTAACCACCAATTATATTAATCAAAATTATTTGGATATGGATTTTGTGGAAGTGTTTGATGCAGTCCTTTTAATATACTGTGATTTTGCGGCATTAACCAAGGGAGAACGGCAAATTTTGCTAAAAAAAGTACATAGAGCCTTGAAGCCCAATGGAATATTTATATGTGATGTATTTACAGAGCATTCTCAAAAAAACAAAATCAAAGCACCAACTTGGACTTTTCATGAGCAAGGTGGTTTTTGGAGCCATGAGCCATATTTATGCTTAGAAGCTACGCATCTATATGAATATGAAAGAACTTCTGCGGATCAATATATTGTAATAACTAAAAAAAGTGCAAAAGAGTATATTGTTTGGAACACCATATATGATTTAGATAATCTGTTGGATGAAATTTGTTCACAAGATTTCAGCCTCATGGGCAAGTTTGATGATGCTTGCGGCAATCCTTATACTGGAAAATCTGAAACATTGTGTGTGATGATGACCAAGAGTTGAAAATAGTATGCCTGACAAAATATTAAAAATAAGAAAAATTTATCAATGCATGTGCATGCTGGCTTTATTGGCAATGCCGCAAATTTGCGTTGCAGGTCAGGGAAATTTTGAAAATGTTAGTCACAAAAGCATAGATTTAAGCACAAGTTTTAATGGTCTAAATGCCTGTGCGGTTTTTTATACTTCTAGCACTAATATTATTGAAATATATAATGAAAACTTGGCATTAAAACAAAATCCACCGCAATCTACATTTAAGATAGCATCAACGCTTCTAGGTCTAGAAAATGGTATACTAAAAAATGAGCAAAGCAAGATGCATTATAATGGCACAAGCTATAGCCTTGCCGCTTGGAATAAAAATGTAAACTTGAAAGAGGCTTTCCAGTACTCATGCGTTTGGTATTTTAATCAAGTGGTTTATAGCGCTACTCGTAATAATGTGCGTCAATTTTTGCAAAAATTATCATATGGTAATGAAGATTTAACACAATGGCAGGGCAATGGAAGCAATGAAAAAGAAGAATTAAATGGGTTTTGGTTAAGCTCCTCCTTAAAAATTTCAGCTTTGGAGCAAGTGCAAGTGCTTGCTAAAATTTTTGAAGGGCAAGCTAATATAGATACAAAACACATAGAAATTTTGCAAAATATCATGCGCCAAGAGCTGGCAGGTCAAGCAATATATGCAAAAACAGGCTCTAATATGCGAGGCAAGAGTTGGTTTGTGGGCTTTGTGCCCAATAAAAAGGGTAAAAAATATTTTGCATTTTATGTGGATGACCCCAAGGGCGGAATAAGTGGGGCAAGGGAAATTGGCATAAAATATTTATTGGGCAATAAGTCTTTATTTTAGCATAAGCTGCACCTCAAAGGGCATGGGTTTGTTAACTATTTTTCGTTCAAAAACATCACTAAAAATAAGAATACTGCCTGATTTATAGTGTTCATGAGCTGTATATTTGTTGACTGCATCTAAAAAACACTCATCATCAAAAAATTCACATAAAAAATCCGCTTGCGGTACAACTAATATGTGAGGATTGTTAGTTTTTGTGGGTTTTACTTCCACAAAATATCTTTGTTCTGAAATGTTATTTTCATTTATAAAACACAAGCCTTGATTTACTGACATGACAAAATTGTTATTCAAGGCCATTTTATAAATTGTTGTTAAATTTGACCAGTAATTTTGCCAGGTTTCAAAGTTATTTGTTGCGGTTGGTAGGGTTAAAAAATAACGTTCTTTAATATTTCTTGTGCTAGAATGACCTTCATGGGCAATGCTTTCTGTGTCCTTAAAATGCTCTTTGAGTGAGTCCAAAAGATATAGATTGCCTTTGATTTTTTTCTGCATTTCTAAAGCTTTTTGCCTAGAATCTTCTGACATTTTTTGCAAATCTATGCTGCCATCTTCAAGCATATAATTTTTAAATTGTTTAAGTGGAATGCCAAAATCAACGCATAGTGTTATAATGTCAAGTATAAGCATTTGATTTTTTGAGTAATATCTATATCCACTGTCTTCATTCACATAGGCTGGCACTAGGATGCCTAAATCGTCATAGTGACGCAGTGCTCTATGACTTATGCCTTTCATTTTAACCACTTCACCGATGGATAAATATTTTTCCATTATTTTTTCCTTTTTGCTTGACTCTCACCTTACGTCATACTTTATAGTATGTTTAACACGCAATTTTCTCAAGGTAAAGAAGCTGCTTTGCGTGTAGGAGAAAATGATGATTAAGACAATTACTTTTAAAAATGTTTTTAAATTCACACTACCAAGCATGTCCATGATGATTTTTATGTCGTTGTATGGGGTTGTGGACGGTATTTTTGTGGCAAACCTTATTGGCGCTGATGCACTTTCAGCTATAAGTATTATTTTGCCCATGTTGATGTTATTTATAGCCATAGGCACAATGCTTGGCACTGGCGGTAATGCCATTTGTGCAAGGCTTTTGGGCGAAGGTAAAGATCTTTTGGCAAAACAAAAATTTACACTTTTTTGTGCCACTGGCTTTGTGGTTGGAGTGGTGGGTATATTTATTACGCAGTTATTTTTAGAAGAAATAATTCATGCCCTTGGTGCCAATACTGAAACATATAAATATTGTTATGATTATTTGTTAATTATTTCAGTTTTTGCACCTTGTGCCATTTTGCAAACAATTTTTGAAAACTCAATGATTGCCGCAGGTCGGCCAAGCATTGCTTTTATAGCCATTGTGCTTGGTGGGCTTACCAATCTTGTATTGGATTATGCGTTTATAGTGTGGTTTGGTATGGGGATGCAGGGTGTGGCTCTTGCCACAGGCCTTGGCTGGCTTTTGCCAACTATCATAGGTGTTGGATTTTTCACAACTTACAAGGCAAAGCGTATGCTGCATTTTGTAAAATTCCAGTTTGACATAAAGTCCATATTAAGTGCCAGTAGTAATGGTTCATCTGAAATGGTAGCTAATTTAGCAACAGCTATCACAACTTATTTATATAACATTACCATGCTTGAAATGGTTGGTAATGCAGGTGTTGCAGCCATAACGGTAGTGCTTTATTCTCAATATCTTATTAATGCGTTATTCATGGGTTTTAGCATGGGTATAGCACCAGTGATTAGTTATTATTATGGAGCAATGAATAAGTCTAAGCTTAGAAAAATATTTACTTTATGTATCCAATTTATAAGTGTAACTTCAGTTTTGCTTGTGGGAATTTCATTTTTAATAAATAAAACTTTGACGGGCTTGTTTCTGGAAAAATCAACTCAAGCTTATGACCTTACAGTGCATGGCTTTTATATATTTTCCATCAACTTTCTTTTTGCGGGCATAAATATTTTTGCATCTGGTTTGTTTACTGCGTACTCCAATGGTAGGATATCAGCATTTATATCATTTTTGCGGACCTTCTTTTTTATAACAGTATCCATCTTGGTGTTACCAAAATTTATTGGTATAAATGGTGTTTGGCTTGCCGTACCTTTTGCAGAATTCATTGCATTCTTTATGTCATTATACTATTTTAGAAAATATAAAGAGCGTTATATGTATGAAAATATAGCAAAAAAACCTCAAGACCGCTTAGTTATGGCTTAAGCGCGTGTAGTACGGAGAGAATATGCTTAAGTTTATTGGTGAAATTATAACCCCTTATGAAAACATTGACCAATGCCCTAGAAATATAAGCAAGAATGGGCCACTATGTTCACTTGTGCTTGATAAAAAATATCAAGCAGGTCTCAATGGTTTGGAGCAAGGAAATAAAATTTTAATCCTTTACTGGCTTGACCTTGCAAAAGGTGCTGGTATGGAGCAAAAATCACGAGTTGACGGCATAAAGAAGGGTGTTTTTGCCTTACGCTCACCGCACAGGCCAAATCCCATTGGTGCAGCTACGGTAAGCATTGAAAATGTTAAAGAAAACATTGTAGAAGTTAAAGGCCTTGATTGCGTAAGCGGCACAAAGCTTTTGGACATCAAGCCAGCAATAATGGATGAAAAATAAAAATTAAAATAAGGTCATAAGCATAAAATACACTGGCGGAATAAGCAAGGCTGGCAAAAAGGTGATGGTTTTTATTTGTACAGCTTTTAAGATGCTAAGGCCTGTGCATAAAATTAATGCGCCGCCCACGATGCCTATTTCTGTCATGAGTGCAGCAGTTATGAATGGCTCAAGGGCAGTGGCAAAAAAGTAAATTGCTCCTTGCCAGCAAAGTAAGATGGGTGCTGAATAAATTATGGAAAAGCCAAAACTTGAGGCCAGCACCATGGCTGTAATAAAATCAAGAGTGGCATTGGTGAAAAGTAGGGTGTGATTGTCATTTAGTGCGCTTTCAATGGGGCCTAGTATGGACAAAGTGCCCACGCAAAAAAGTAAGACTGCCGTAACTAATCCTTCCAAATTGCCAAGTTTTTTGAAGCGATTGCCAAGCTCGTCTATGCGTTCATCAAGCCTTAAGCTTTGCCCTATGAAGCCGCCAAGGGCGAGGGCCACAATAAAAAGCACATGTAGTGTGCTTTTGGGCATATTTTGCACTAAACCATTGATGCCAATGGCCGTTGCCGCAAGGCCCATGGCTTGCATAAGGGTATTGCATTGCTTTTCACTAAGGCCTTTTTTTAGGCCGCAGCCAAGTAGTGTTCCTGCAATTATGGCGACGGTATTGGCATATGTTCCTATCATTTGTGCATCCTAAATTTTTGCATTTTTAAATTGCTTAAGCGTAATTATCAAATAAATATATGGCTTAGCCTGTATATAATTGGCTTGTCATTTGGTCAAGCTGTTTTTGTTTGAAACAAGTCTGATGAAATGCAATTTAAATCTAATAAATTCCATATTGCAGGCCAGCAAATTATTGTGTTTTATGCTGTATATTGTTATCTTATTTTGATGACGTTAATTAACTACCCTGGCCTTGGGTGCATAGTAGAATATATGGAGGCAAATGCCCCACAAATTGCCCTTGTTGTGGAAGAACAAGCTGGCAAGTTGCGGTTATTATTGCCCAATCGCCGTGAAACCCGCATGAATGCCAACCGCCTTTTACCTTGGTCTGGTCCTATTTTGCAGAACATGCAAGATAGTAGGGATAGCCTGATTAAGGCATTGCAAGAGCATAAAGAACGCCGCCAAAACCTAGCTGCAAATATTGATGCCCTTAATATTTGGGAGCTTGCAGAGGGTGAGGTGGAACAAGGCACAGCCCAATGGTTTGCAGAATTATTTGAAGAATCACCAGATGTGGATACCATAGCCGCATATGGACAGGTGCTTTTGCAGTGTAAAAGTCATTTTAAATTCCACCCCCCACACTTTGAAATATATAGCCAAGAAGTTGTTGAGCAAAGGCTTTTTGCGCAAGAAGAAACACGCAAGCGTGAAAGCTTAATTAGCGGCGGTGCGGCATTTTTTCGTATTCTTTGGGATGTTTGGAATAAAAAGGCAACACTTCCTCCAGCTGGTGATAGCAAGTGGCCAAGTGCCGAGGTTTTAGAATATTTAGAAATTTTATTGCGCAAACGCATTGCCGACCCAGAAAATTCAGAAGACAGCTCAACTTTTAGTATGCTTGTAAAGGGCCTACCTGATGTACAGCATTTGCCGTTACAGTTGGCCATGGCTTGGGGTATTTTACCCTTGCATTACAATTTTTGGCTTGACCGTGCAGACTATGATCCAAGTGAAGCATGGGTGGAAGAACATGTTGAAGCTGTGCAAGATATTGTTAATGCAGTAAAAAAAGTTAAAAAAACCAGCCTAGAGCTGCCCTTTATTAGCATAGACAGCGCCACAACTCGTGATATTGACGATGCTTTTTATGTGGAGGAAAAAGAGGGCGGAATTTTGCGCCTGCACTTGGCATTGGCTTGCCCAGCTTTGGTGTGGCCCTTTGATGATGCCAGCAATAATAGCTTGAACAAAGCCGTACTGCGCCGTGCCACAAGTCTATATTTACCAGAAGCAACATATCATATGTTACCAGAATCATTGGGTACTGATACTTTGTCCTTGGTGGCAAATGAAATTCGACCTGCCCTTTGCATTGTGTGTGATGTGGACGAGCAGGGTCAAATTGTTTTTTGTGAGCCAAGCATAGAGTGGGTGCGCTTAAAAGCAAATCTTAGTTATGAAGATTGTGAGGCTGTGCTAAATGGCACAGTGTCGGCAGAAAATCCAGCAAGTGCTTACACAGCACAACTTGAGCTTGGTAATAAATTATCCAAATTGCGCCAGCAAAAACGCATTGCCGATGGTGCTGTGATTATGGATAATCCTGACAATAAAATTACGCTGCAAGGCGAGAGTGCAGAAACTACTGTAACCATTGAAAATATTGCACCAAGTCCACAAGCGCAAATGCTTGTGGCAGAAATGATGATTTTGGCAAGTGCTGCCATTGCCACTTGGGGGCAGGAGCGTGAAGTTGCCTTATTGTACCGCACACAAGATGTGGCAATACCAAGAGAATATGCTGGTTTATGGCATAAACCTCAAGACATGGCCCGTATTATTCGCGCGCTTATTCCTTCATCACTAGAAACTCAAGCTAAACCGCATGCTGGCCTTGCCCTTAGCGCGTATGCACCGATAACCTCGCCGCTAAGGCGTTATCCTGACCTTGTGAATGAGGCACAAATTGTACATATATTAACACATGGCAAACCACGCTATGATGCTGAAACCTTGCAACAAATGCTCATGGGCTTAAATATGCGCCTTGATGCTGTGGGGCAAGTACAGCGTTTTAGGCCACGTTATTGGCGTTTGAGTTATGTGCGCCAATGCGGGGATAAAAAGTGGTGGGATGCTATTATAACTGAAGAAAATGACAATTTTGTCACCATAAATTTGCCCAATGTGCAAATAACCGTGCGTGGCAAAAGAAAAATATTTGGCGAGCGCACGCACCCTGGGCAAGAAGTTAGTGTGCGTTTGGGTAAGGTTAACCCACTGTATAATGAAATAACGATATTAGAAGCTATGGATTTATAAGGAAAAACTATGCAAATTGCTTGGGTAATATTTAGTTATATATTGGGCTCAATTCCATTTGGCTTAGTGCTAAGTAAGGTCTTTTGTAATATTGACCCCCGTAGTGCTGGTTCAAAAAGTATTGGGGCAACCAATGTTGCGCGCCTATGCGGCAAGAAATATGGTGTAATGACGCTAGTTTGTGATGCATTAAAGGGTGCAATACCAGTGCTTGTGGCCACCATGTGGGATGGCCATATGGTTTTTGTAAGTGCCGCAGGCTTTGCAGCCATTTTGGGACATGTATTTTCTTGCTTTTTGGGCTTTAAGGGCGGCAAAGCCATTGCAACCAGCGTTGGCGTATATTTAAGCATTAGCCCTTACCCATTCTTAGTGGCTGTGGCTTGTTGCCTTTTTGCCATTTGGTATAGTGGATACGTTTCCGTCGGTTCCTTAATACTTGTGCTTATAATGCCAATATTATTATATGTTTTTGGTGCAGTGTCCTTTGTTCCGTTAAGCTTGCTCATTGCGATTTTAGCCGTTTGGACACATAGAGAAAATATTAAAAGGCTCATGAACCGTACAGAAAAATCATGGAAAAAAAGCGAATATAAGGAGTAAATTATGCCCATGCAAGAATTTCCAAAATATAGAGGGCGTTTAGAATATGTTTGCCTTGGTTGCGAAAAGCGCTATGCCAGCGATGAGTTGTTATATACTTGTCCAGAATGTGGCGGCGTGTTTATGCTTGAGGATACAAATTTTGAAAGCTTAAAAAAGCACGATGGCAAATATTGGCGTGACTTATTTGATGCTCGTACATCAACTAAGCACACGGCATTACGAGGAATTTTTCGCTATTATGAACTTATGGCACCAGTTATGGATGCAGAGGATATTGTATATCTTGGTGAAGGCATAACTCCCATTGTTGAGGCCTCAGCACAATTAAAAGCTCGCATTGGGCATAACTTTGCCTATAAAAATGACGGTCAAAACCCCAGTGCATCCTTTAAGGATAGGGGCATGGCTTGCGCCTTTAGTTACTTAAAAGCACTGGCCCGCAAAAATAATTGGGATGAAGTTTTAACCGTTTGTGCCTCCACTGGCGATACCTCAGCAGCGGCTGCTCAATATGCGGCATATGTTGGTAAGCCACTAAAATCAGTTGTACTTTTGCCACATGGCAAGGTCACACCACAACAACTTTCGCAACCTCTTGGTAGTGGTGCTTGCGTGCTTGAAATGCCAGGTGTTTTTGATGATTGCATGAAGGTGGTGGAACTTTTGGCAGAAACTTGCCGTGTTGCCCTATTAAACTCCAAAAATAGTTGGAGAATTTTGGGTCAAGAATCATACGCCTATGAAGTGGCCCAGTGGTACGGCTGGGATGTGGAAAATTTAAATATCTTTGTGCCCATTGGCAATGCTGGCAATATTACCGCCATCATGTCAGGATTTTTGAAGATGCATGAGCTTGGCATTGTAAATGTTCTACCTCGAATTTTTGGTGTGCAATCACATCACGCTGACCCAGTTTATCGCTATTATGCCGCAGATGCAAAAACCAGAGTTTGGGAGCCTGTAAGCGTTACCCCAAGCGTTGCCCAGGCAGCTATGATTGGTAATCCTGTATCATTTCCAAGAGTTAGACATTTAGTTGAAAAGTATATGGCTCTCGGTGGTGAGGCTTGCTTTAATGTTCTACAAGTGACTGAGCAACAAATTATGGACGCCATGCTCTTGGCCAATGGCCATGGGCATATTGCCTGCACCCAAGGTGGGGAGTGCCTTGCTGGTCTTGTGCGCGCTCGTGAACTTGGCCTTGTTAAAGACAGTGAGCATTCAGTGCTTGATGCAACGGCGCATAGCATTAAATTTTCTGGCATCCAAGATATGTATTTTGAAGACAGCTTCCCAGCAGATTATGGCGTAAGTCCACAAAAAGAGCTTGTAAATAATCCCGAATTATTGCTTGAACCTGCTGAAAAAGCTGGACTTGAGGGCAATGCGTACACTGAAAAAGTTGCAGAAATTATTGTTAAAAGACTTGGCCTTGCTAAGAAATAAATCACTCATGATGATATGGAACATTGCGTAAAATGGCTTCGGCTCGGTAGATTTGTTCTAGTAATAGCACATGGGCCAGTTCATGCGGTAGGGTCATGGGGCCAAGAGCAAGGGTGTAATGGCTTGCTTTTTTAACAGTATCATCAAGGCCAAAGGCTCCGCCTACTATGAAGCAGGGTGTGCGGTTTTCAAGATTTTGTAAAAAAGTGGCCAATTGTTTTGAGGTCATGGTTTTGCCATGCTCATCAAGGCAAATGATGTAGTCTTTTGGGTTAAGCGTGACGAGTATTTTTTGTCCTTCTTTGTAATTGCGTTCAGGTATGGGAAGGGCCGCATCGCCATCTTTTACACTACGAACCTCAATATTGCGCCAGTGCTTAAGCCGCCCAAGATAGTGACTTGCGGCGTCTTTCCAGTGTTTTGTTTTAAGTGTTCCCACTGATATAATGCGTAAATTTTTAAGGGCCATATAAATTCCTTAACTATGAATGTGAGACATCTGTGCAGTTTATTGCACAGGCAAAATTTGCATAAAGAATAATTGTGCAGTTTTTATATTAAATGTTATCCTTAAAAGCAATTGTGCAAAGGTCTCGAATATGGACAACAAAATACTTTCTTTTGATAATGGTGTCCACTGTTTACAGCAGGGGGGGCTTATTATTTATCCCACTGAAACATTTTTTGCCGTGGGTTGCAGTATAAAATCATCACAAGGTCTTAAAAGATTGTATGAAGTTAAAAATCGCCCTCAAAAAAGACCCATCCCCGTCCTTGCTGCCAGTATGGAGCAAGTGGAAAGCATTGCCACGCTAAATCCTATTGAGAGGAAATTGGCTCAGCAATTTTGGCCTGCGGCCTTGACTATTATTTGTGCGGCAAAAAGTTGTGTTCCGAGCATAGTCACCGCTGATAGTGGCTGGGTGGCAGTTAGAATATCCCCACATCCTGTAGCCACGACTTTAACAAAAAACTTGGATGATGTGCTTGTGTGCAGCAGCGCAAATCTTAGCGGTCAACAGCCTGTGATTGATTATAATGAGTTATCTCAAGAGCTTGTAAAAGGTGTTGATGGTATAGTTTTGGGTGAGCCAAGGCCCAAGGGTCTCCTTGCCTCAACCTTAGTGCAAGTACTTGATGATAATAAAATTGTTATAAGACGGCATGGTGCTGTGCCTGAAGAAGATTTAATTAGCCATGGTTGGCTGATTGTGGAATAGTTTTAGGTGGATTAAAAAGAGGCATCTTTACGATGCCACAGTGTGCTGACTTTGTCAGCACGACCGATAAATCAAGCGTAGGTGCAATTAACTTGCACCGTTAAACGATTGATTTTCGTGCC
>CAYJOP010000026.1:0-22837 GCA_964371835.1 uncultured Desulfovibrionaceae bacterium | reverse complement strand
GAAAGTTTTTAAGGGGATAGGGGGTTTGGGGGAAAGGGGAAATTTTTTCAAAAATTTCCCCTTTCCACCAAGAAAAAAATAAAAAATAAAAAATAAAAATAAACTAATCTTCTTCTTGAGCTTCTTTTTTAAGTACATTTTCTGGTAGTACACGACCGCCATTTTCTAATTTTTTTAGAAAGTTGTCTCTACAGTCATAGCTACAGAAGCGGTGTATTACTTCGCCATCTTTTACAGAGACTGAGTTGTCTATATCGACGTATGCGCCACATTCTGGGTCTTTGACCATTTCGCCTTGTGCTACTTTTGCTTCCATTTCAGCTGGGTCTTCTTTTTTTGCAAATTTTCTTTTTAGGTCATTGGCAAAAAGTCTATATAAAACGTAGCAGGCTACGGCCAGTACAATCCATTTTATCATAATAATTCTCCTATGATTATAACAAGTTAATCTTGATAAATTTTTCGTCCATCTAATTTGTATTTTATATTTTTAAGGCAATATTCAATGTCGAAGGGGAGTATATCCTGCCTTGTCACATCATGCAAGGGGATGAGTACGAAGGCTCTTTGGGTTATGCGTGGGTGTGGTATTGTGCAGAGTGGGTCTGTGTGTTTTTCTGAGCCAAAGATTAGTAAATCTAAGTCTATGCAACGTGGGCCATTTTGCATATTTTTTTCAGGGCTTCGAGTTCTGCCAAGTTTTTTTTCAATACTTTGTAAAAAGGTTAATAAATTTTGCGCTGTCCATGTTTGGTTGCATTTTATTCGTATTACTTGGTTATGAAACCAAGCTTGGTCTTTTATGCCTTGTGGTTCTGTTAAGTATGTTGGTGAGATGGCTTCAAGCTCAATATTGCTTTGTTTGGCAATGAGTGAGCTTGCTTGATTTAAGTATAGATTGCTATCTCCCATATTGGAGCCAAGGCCAATGTATGCTATGGTCATATATTATTTTGCATTAAGCCTGTCTGTAATATTATCTTTAATCCATTTGGGGTCAAGCCATTCAAGTGGTGTTACTTCAACACCGCCTACAAGTATGCCAAAGTGCAAGTGATCGCCGAAGGCCATGCCAGTTTCGCCTGTTGTTCCTAGTATATCGCCTTTATTTAGTGTGTCACCGACCTTGGTTTTAATTTCTGTAAGGTGAGAGTAGAGTGACATGAGACCAAGGCCGTGGTCCACAACGACTAAGTTGCCATAGATGCCAAGATTGCCAACAAAAATTACTGTGCCGTTATTGGATACTGGTATTGGTGCTTCTTTAACTGAGGCCAAGTCAAAGCCAAGATGCCATTGATTATCAACAACTTCACCTTTATACATATAGGTGCGGTGGTCGGCATAGCCTGCTCTTGATGCGGCACGGGGTAGGCGTAAAAATGAGCCTTGCCATAGGCTTGAGGAGGCGGTTTGGCTTGAGAGTGTTTTTAGAAATTTAGCATTGGACAAGCGTACATCTTTATTAATGGCGATAAAACGTTCAAAATCGTTTGGTGCATTGGGTGCTAAATGCCCAAGCCTTGCGCTTAATTTTTTTAAAAAATTATCGGATAAATTGATAATATCCTCTTTAAATACGCGTGGTAGGGCAAAAATTCGAAGATTGCTTGTGGTTGTGTTTCCAGCTTGGTCTATGGCAGTTATTTTTGGAGTATATGCTTCTGGCAAGATAGCGTGAGGAAAGGCAAAGTAACAAATATAGCTGCCGTCATTTTGTTTATATGCTTTGAATGATAAGTCATTTACAGTTACACTACTTTGTTGGATATCTTCACTTATTGTATAGCGAATGGCTGCGCTGCCACCACGTCGTACATTGGGTGGTAGTGACATAAAATTTATGACTGGTGGTGTGGAGTCATAGCGCATGTCTAGGGTTTTGGTGGTGGTATTTCCAAGGTGCAAGCTGGCTAGGTTTGCGTCATGTGCGGAAATCTCAAGTTGAAATGCGCCTTCAGGCAGGGGGTTATTTTTAAGGTCAAAGTTAATGCTATCTTCAGTTTTATATGTTGAAAAAGTTTTGGCTAAAATTTCTGTTCGGCGATTTTTTACGATAATGGCAACATTTACAGAGCGCACACCGGCGGGGTCAGTCAGATTAATGGTAATATTTGAGTTTGGTCCAATTCGATTACAATCTGGTGAAATGCTAATGCTTGGTCCTTCCATGTCGCTAAAAAAGACAAAAGCACCATAACCAAAAGTACATATGGCTATTACTACTAAAAGACCTGCAAAAAAACTTTTATCATTCATATTAACTCACCTATAACCATCGATTTTTATTTGATTTATTATCAACTGAGCGTAGTATACTATGTATTGATGTATTTGTCATTATACAATACTATGCTCATCGTGTGATGAGTTTTTATGTAGTTTTCATTTGTTTAAGGGCAATTATGAACCGTATACCCCAAAAAGCTGTGGATCCAAGAATACTGCGCACCTCTATGGTGAAATATTTGCAGGAAAAAATAGGCATTACTGACACGAAAGTTTTAGCAGTGATGAGTGCTTTGCCTCGTCATGATTTTGTGCAAGAGGCTTTTCGTATGCAAGCGTATGAGGATCGTCCATTGCCTATTGGTTATGGGCAAACAATTTCGCAACCTTCAACTGTTGCTCTTATGACTCAATTTTTGGAGGTTGAGCGTGGGATGCGGGTGCTTGAGATTGGCACAGGTTCAGGGTATCAAGCGGCAGTGCTTGCAAATCTAGGATGTCGTGTGTATACGGTTGAGCGTATTCCTGAGTTGTATGCAGCAACTAGGGCTTTGCTTGAACAAAAATTTAATATGCGCAATATTTTTATGCATCGTTTTGATGGCACTTTGGGTATGAAGGATGCAGCGCCCTTTGACCGTATCTTGGTTACGGCGGGTGGGCCAGAAATTCCAAAACCACTTGTGGAGCAGCTTGATGACCCTGGTTTAATGTTAATACCTGTGGGTAGCCAAAAGCGCTCTCAAAGGCTTATGCGTGTGCGCAAGCAAAACAATGTAGTAACAGTTGCTGACATGGGCCAAGCTGTTTTTGTGGACCTTGTAGGTAATCATGGTTGGTAGATTGATATTATAATGTGAGGTGAGTATGTCTTCGTGTTCTTCAGGTGATAAAAATGCTATGCAGGAGGCTATGGCCTTACAAGATAACATTATTTCCAGCGCCTTAAATAAAATTCGCTATAAGCTCTTTATTATGAGTGGTAAGGGTGGTGTTGGTAAAAGTTCTGTTACTGTGAATACTGCCGCAGCTTTAAGCGAACTTGGGTATAAGGTTGGTATTTTGGATGTTGATATTCATGGCCCAAGTGTTCCAAATTTGCTTGGGGTGCATGCAGGTATTGAAAAAGACCCCTTAACTTCTCTTATGATTCCAGCAAGGTATAATGATAATCTTAGTATTATTTCAATGGATTCATTGCTTAGAGAAAGAGATAGTGCAGTTATTTGGCGTGGACCTAAAAAAACTGCTGCCATAAGGCAATTTATATCAGACGTGCAATGGGGTGAGCTTGATTTTTTGCTCATTGATTCTCCTCCTGGTACGGGTGATGAGCATATAACTGTATTAAAAACCATACCAGACGCTCTTTGTGTGGTGGTTACAACTCCACAAGAAATATCCTTGGCTGATGTGCGTAAAGCTATAAATTTTTTACAATATGCCAAAGGAAATGTGCTTGGAGTTGTGGAAAATATGAGTGGTCTTTTTTGTCCGCACTGTGATAAGGAAATTGATTTATTCAAAAAGGGTGGTGGTAAAGCTCTTGCTGAGCGTTATGGTCTTACGTTTTTAGGAGATATACCACTTGACCCAGCCACAGTTGTGGCTGCTGACCGTGGTGTGCCCGTAGTGTTTTTGGAGGAAGATTCTAAAGCAAAACAAGGCTTTTTAAGTCTTGCAGACAATATTGTGCGAGCATCTGCCTCAAGTCTTGAGGCTTTAGCCAGTAGTCATGAATAATTTATTTTTTATAACTGTGTAAAATATTTTACAGTGTTTGCTTTAGAGAATTTTGGTGAAAATTTTTCTTTTCTGTGTGTTGATGATGTGTTATTATGAACAAGTTAAATTTGCGTAAACCTTAATGCTTGGTATGTAAGGTTTTATGCTAGTAATATTTTTTCTTAAGTAAATTTGTTTAATAAAATGGCTTGATTATATGGTGCATTTAGCAAATAAGCTTACATTACTACGAATTTTGATGGTCCCACTCATTGTTGTTTTATTATACTTTGAGGGGCCACTCTTATGTTTTTTGGCTGCCATTGTTTTTGTGGTTGCTTCACTTACAGATCTTGCTGACGGTTACATTGCGCGCAAATTTAATACTGTTACAAGCCTTGGAAAATTTTTAGACCCTTTAGCAGATAAAGTGCTTGTTTGCTCGGTGTTAATTATGCTTGTGCACCTTGGCTGGGTTCCTGCGTGGGTAACAATTGTTATTGTTTGTAGAGAGCTTGTGGTTACAGGTTTACGGGCAATTGCCATGGATGAAGGAATGGTGCTTGCCGCTGATGAATACGGCAAAATTAAAACCGTCATTCAAATTTTAGCACTCATTCCGCTTGTTGTGCATTATCCATTTTTGGGTCTTGAATTGCAAGGGATTGGTATGTTTTTATTATATTTATCAACTGTGCTTACTGTATATTCTGGCGTAAACTATGTGTATGTTTTTTTGAAAAAAAGCTCCATTAATGATTAATTATAATTTTGATGCTTATTAAGGGTGGCGCTATGGGTTTACATTTACAATTACGTCTTAAAAATTGTTTGCAAACTATTTTGGATGTTGAATCTGATGTTTCAAAATATCCATTGTATAGTGCGTTTAAACCTGAAATGGAAACATTAAAAAAGTATTTAATTGACGTTGATAATTTGGAATTGTCAGAAGATGAGGTTTTACGTTTGGAAAATGCCACAACGCAATTTTTGAGTGAGCTTTATTTGCCAATGTCTGAGGGTGCAGAAAATAATAATAAGCAAAGGGTATTGCAATAAATGCTCTTTTTAGCAGTGTGAATTCAAATAATGTTTTGGCGTACCTTTATTCTGATTGCCTTAGGTTTAATTAACGTTATACTCTTTTATCGTATGATATGGGGAGATAACGGAGTTTTAGCTTTTAATCAATTGCGTAATCAATATAAAGGGCTTGTGCAAGAACTTGCCACATTAGATAGCGCAAATATTGCTTTAAGCAATGAAATTCGTTTATTAAAAACAGATGATGCTTATATAGAAAAAATGGTTAGACAGCGATTGCACTATGTGCGTGACAATGAAATATTATATCTTTTCACTGATACGCCACCAATTGCAAAGAATGGAGATAAAAGTGATGAAGGAAAAAATTGACTGGTATCGTGAAGTGCTTGACTTAGAGCCTGGGTCAAAAGTTTTCTTTCCTTTGGCCAAGTTACTAGCGCAAAACAATGAAGATTTACACGCCATTGATGTTTTACATCAAGGCCTTGAGCGTCATCCTGAATATGTGGAAGCTAGATTGTACTTAGTTGAGCTTTTACATAAAAATTTATCTCAAGGGGACAATAAAGAAAGCCTTGAGAATCAGCTTACATTTCTAACTCCTTTGCTTGCTCGCTATGCTGGATTTTGGAAAGCGTGGGGAAGTAGCAATCAAATTTCATCACAAAAAGGTGATGTCGGCCTTGCCATAGCATTTTTAGCAGCTTTATTTCAAGATGACTCTTTGTCGCTTTCCGAAATTGTTTCCAAGGGCCTTAACATGGTACTTGGTGAGGATACAAAGAGTATTGGTGCTGAAATAACTACGAATGGTGGGGTGGAAACAAATAAACCAGCATCTACACACATAGTGGATGCTGCTCAATCAAATATACTTCCAAAACCATATAAGGATGACTCCGCTTGGAGTGATGAGGATGATGAAGATGAGGATGGAGAGGAGCGCTTCTCTTTACGCACGCGCTCCATGGCGGAAGTTTTAGCTGAGCAGGGCGACTTTGCTGGGTCACTTGAAATATATCAAGAGCTTGTAGATGCTACTACATCCGTTCAGGAAAAAGAAGATTTACAATCTAGAATGAATACCTTAAGTACTCACCTTGGGACTGTTGACGAAAAAATTGAAGTTAAAGAGGGTATTGCAAAATCACCAGGTAAGGATCGCATTCTTTCTGTTCTTGAAACCTTGGCTGAGCGTTTGGAAAGTAGAGCACAATAACCCTTTATTTGTTTATGAAACTTACTAAATTTAATGATAATTATTTCAAATTAGTTGAAAAATTGAGGTCAATTATGTTTATACAAAAAAACTTGATAAAATTACTCTTAGTCTTTGTCATGATTCTTGGTGCAGGCTGTAGTACAAATCAAGAAGTTAAAGATGTGTGGAAAGGTACTAAAAATTTTTGGTACGACAATGTTAGTGTGCCTGCAAGCATTGATTATGATGATACTGGAGATATGTCAGATTACAAATGGTTACTTGCAAAAAGCATGATTGGCATGGATTTACAGTTAACAAATTTAGAAAAATTAATGAATAATGCTGATAAACCGCCTACTAATGAGTGGGTTCAGGATTTATTTGCACGTTTTCCATGGCTTAGCGGCTTTGCAGGTGTAAAAGCTGATGGTGAGATTATTGGCCAAGTGCCTGGTGCCTCATTAAAGCCTATTAGTTTTTTCCCCTTACTTAAAGAAGATAAAAAGCAAAATTTACGTTCACTTAGAGGTGATGTTCAAGATACACCCATGGGACCTGAGGTCTTTTTGGCAACCCCTCTTTATGATGGGCATACCTTCTTAGGTGTGGTAACTGTATATTTTGACATGCGTGAAGTGTTGGATTTTTCCGATGGTCCAAACGAGTTAATTATTGTTGCACCTCAAGCTGTGCTTTGGTCTGGTAAGTATAATTTTGCATCAACTCCACTGGCTGGTATTGAGTGGGATAAGATAGTCCTTAAAGACAGTAGTGGAACAGTTAGCAATGAAAATGGTAAATTTTACTGGACCTTGCGCTATTTTGGCAATCTGCCTTTGATATTTGCAGTTGCAGTTGATGGTAAGTTTGAGGAAACATATAACTCTCGTACTGGACCCATTAATAATACAGGCTTTGTTGTGCCAGAACCAGTATTAGATGATGATGCTGAAGATGTGATTGAAGAATCTTATGAAGAAGATGTTGCTGAGCCAAGCGAGCCAGTAATGCCATCACCCATCTACCCTGATGCTGAAGATGACGATGCTCAAATCAGCGAAGATGAGACAGATGATACAAGAGAAAGTGACGAAAGTGACAACTTAGACGTTGATACAAGCATAGATGAGAGTGATTCAGACCAAGATGAAGGTTATTCTTCTCCAAGTCCCTTTGGGCCTCAATAGCATTTAACTGCTCGGTCATTAATTTGGCCGAGCATTATTTTAATTAAATAAGGTGAGTATATGTCGGAAATTACCGTCACAGAATACCTGTTACTTCATCAACATCGTAGCCCTCATGCCACAGGTCAGTTTACAAGTCTTTTATATGATTTGATTTTATCTGGTAAAATTATTTCAAAGCGTGTAAATAAAGCTGGATTGTTAGATATATTAGGTGGTACTGGTCAAGTTAATGTTCAGGGTGAAGACGTACAAAAACTTGATGATATTGCCAATAATGTAATGATTTATAGAATGGAACGTTGTGGAACTTTGTGTGCCATGGGTTCTGAGGAGGAGGCGGAGCTACTAACTATTCCACCTGACTTTCCTCGTGGCGATTATATTTTGATTTTTGATCCTCTTGATGGGTCAAGCAATATTGATGTAAATATTAATGTGGGAACTATATTTTCCATATTACGCAGACCAAAATCAAGCACAGGCGAAGTAACGCTTGAAGATGTTTTACAACCAGGTACTGAGCAAGTTGCAGCTGGATACATTCTATATGGTCCGTCAACCATGCTGGTTTTTACCACAGGGCAAGGGGTTCATGGTTTTACACTTGACCCAGGTGTGGGTGAATTTTTGCTCTCACACCCAAATATAACAATGCCAGAACGTGGTAAGGTTTATTCTGTAAATGAAGGGTATTGGCATGATTGGGGCAATGCTGCACAAGAAAGTGTTGCTTGGTTTAAAAACCCTGAAAGTGATCATGGTACAAGGTATTCTGCAAGGTATGTTGGCTCGCTTGTGGCGGATTTTCACCGAACCTTACTAAATGGCGGTATTTACCTCTATCCTGAGGATAAAAACAAACCACAAGGTAAGTTGCGTCTTATGTGTGAGGCATCGCCCTTGGCTTTTCTTGCAGAGCAAGCAGGCGGAAAAGCAAGCAATGGATACAAACGAATTTTAGAAGTTGTTCCAGATGAATTGCACACTCGCACCCCTTTATTTATTGGTTCTCGTGCTGAGGTTGAAGATGTTGAGAGATTTTACGCAATGCATGGAAAATAAAAGTGATTTGCCTTGGTATCGAAAGCTCTTGCGATGAAACGGCCCTTGCGCTAGTTAGAGATGGCTTGCTCATTGAAAGTATTGTAGCCACACAAGAAGAAATTCACGCACTCTTTGGCGGTGTAGTGCCAGAGCTTGCTTCACGCGAGCATTATCGTTTAATGGGGCCACTATATGATGCTCTTTTACAAAGGGCTGGCATTGAGGCGCAGGATGTTGATTATTACGCAGTTTCAAGAGGCCCAGGCTTGCTTGGGTCATTGCTTGTGGGGGTTAATTTTGCAAAAGGCTTAGCCCTTGCCTCAAAAAAACCCATTGTGGGAGTAAATCATCTTTATGCACACTTGCTTGCTGCTGGTATTGAGCAACCCTTGATTTTTCCAGCCGTGGGTGTGCTTGTTTCTGGTGGGCATACTCATGTGTATAGGATTAACTCTGTACAATCATTTGAAGTTCTTGGACGTACTCTTGATGACGCAGCAGGAGAGGCTTTTGATAAAGTTGGAAAAATGCTTGGATTACCATATCCAGCAGGACGCATTATTGATGAGCTTGCAAGGCGCGGGCATGATAATAATAAAAAAATATTTCCACGCCCTTACATTGACAATGACAATTTAGATTTTAGTTTTAGTGGACTGAAAACTGCTGCGAGTTTATATGTACAAGAGCACTCAGAGCTTTTACAAAAATTTGTGGATGTGGAGAGTGCGCCACAAGCCCTTTGTGACATGTGCCTAGCCTTTAACCAAGCCATTGTTGATACTTTGTGCATTAAGGTAACGCGAACCCTTGAAAGACATGATGATGTGAAGTGTATTATGCTTGCAGGAGGCGTAGCTGGCAATTCGCTACTTAGGGAGCGCTTGCAAAATTTGGCACTAGGGTTTAACAAGAAATTTATTGTACCATCCTTAGACCTTTGCACTGACAATGCATCTATGGTAGCATATGCTGGTTGGTGTTATGCACAAGCTGGGCTTAAGCACAAATTAAATTTTGAGGCTATCCCAAGAGGTAAACCCTTGCCAGAAGATTGGCATATTAGTATTTGATGGATATGTGTTGAAAATATTAAAATAAACCATTGTTTGGCCATAAATGGTTAATTATATAGTAGCTACTGAAAACTATTTAACTATGTAATGTATTGATTTTTATTGCTAAGGATACTAGGCAAACTGCCAAGTTGCTTGCAAGTATGCGAATTTGTGAAAATTTTATTTGCCCATGTTTGCTTAAAAATTTTAATTAGTAGTTTTAATTTTTTTAGTGTCAACTAACTAGCTAGACTGTTGACTTCAAGCTAAAATGATATATTTTAGTATTACATAAACAAGCCACAATTCATTTAGGCGTGGCTAAAAGGTATTCAAATGGCGAGCTTTGCTGAAAATGAGTGAATTTTTTTCAGCATTGATTAATATAGCTCTTAGCTTGACAGGAAAGTTTTTGAAAATTAAACTTATAAAACAATAAACAATTTTTTTAAGATAATAAAAGGAGTGTAATATGGCTGTGCAAGTTACTGATTCTAACTTTGATGAAATGGTTATTAATTCTGATTTACCAGTATTACTTGATTTTTGGGCACCATGGTGTGGTCCTTGTCGTGCAATTGGCCCCATTGTTGACGAACTAGCTAGTGAATATGAAGGTAGAGTTTTTGTGGCAAAAATGAATGTGGATGAAAACCCACAAACACCTACAAAGTTTGGAATTCGTGCTATTCCAACCATTATTTTATTCAAAGGCGGTGAGGTTGTTGAGCAAGTTACTGGAGCGGTTACTAAAGACTCACTTAAAGAGAAATTAGACCAAAAGGTTCTTGCATGATTTATGACTCCATTGTAATTGGTGGAGGGCCTGCAGGTATCACTGCTGCTCTTTACTTAGTTCGTTCTGGTTGTTCTGTGGCTTTTGTGGAAAAAATAGCCCCAGGTGGTCAGGTGCTTAAAACTGAATCCATTGAAAATTATCCTGGATTTCCAAAAGGTATTAAAGGATATGAGTTGGCGGACGTTTTTGCAGCACATCTAGATGGCCTTGAGCTTGACCGTTTTTCTAATGAAGTTACTAAGATAGAACTTCTACAAGAATCTGAAGAAGCAAAGCATAAAGTGCATCGTGTACAATTTGCAAATTCTTCCATTGAAGGACGCACGGTGATAGTTTGCTCTGGTGCAGAACATAAGCACCTTGGAATTGATAATGAAGTCAAACTTAGCGGCCGTGGTGTTTCATATTGTGCCATTTGCGACGGAAACTTTTTCCGTGGGCAAGAAGTTGCAGTTGTGGGAGGTGGAAACACTGCCCTTGAAGAGTCTTTGTATCTTTCTAAAATTGTTAAGAAAGTTTACTTGATACATAGAAGAGATGAGTTTCGTGGAGCGAAGGTATATGTTGATAGATTAAACGATGCCGACAATGTAGAAATAGTTAAAAATACTGTTGTTACAGCAATTAATGGCGAAACTGACCTCACAAGCCTTAGCTTAAAAAATATACAAAATGGCGATGAAAGAGAGTTGCCCATAGCAGGATTTTTCGTCTTCGTTGGTATTAAGCCAAGTGTGGACTTTGTGCCTGATTTAGTGCAAAGAGATGCGGCAGGGTTTTTAATTACTGACACAGAAATGCGCACTAATATTGATGGATTTTTTGCTGCTGGTGATATTCGCTCTAAGCTTTGTAGGCAAGTTAGCACAGCCGTTGGTGATGGTGCAACAGCCGCTCAAGCTGCATTTTTACATGTAGAACAATTAAATGGATAAAAAATATGCGTCTTTTTATAGCCTTATTTAGTCTTGTCTGGCTTTCTGGTTGTGGTGTTATTGACTATTTCTATCTTCCACCACCAGAAGATACCGCACAAGAACTTTTTGAAACTGCCAATGATTACATGGCAGAAAAAAACTATGTGGCAGCTGCAGAACGCTATAATAAATTGCGTGATGCATACCCATTTAGCCCTTATGCTATTGATGCAGAGCTTTCTTTAGCTGATGCTTATTTTCTTGATGAAGACTATATCGAAGCCGTTGAAGCTTATAAAGACTTTGAATCGTTGCACCCACGCCATGAGCAAGTGCCTTATGTGCTTTATCAAATTGGTGTCGCACGCATTAAGGGCTTTATTTCCATCGATAGACCAACCAATGAACTACAAGAAGGTTATGAATACTTTACTCGCTTAGTTCAAAGCTATCCTGATACTGATTATGCCAAAAAAGCTCCAGAGCATATGGAAGTAATTCGCACTATTATGGCTGAACATGAATTGTATATTGCTGATGTGTTCTATAATATGGGTAAATACGGCCCTGCATGGAAACGATACACCTACATTGAAAATAATTTTGCCGATGTACCAAAGGTTGTTGAGCATACTAAGAAAAAGAGTTTAGATGCTTATTTGCGATATACTGAGCAGCAAAGTGATGAAACACTTCAAAAACGTGAAGGTAGTTGGAAAAGCTGGTTTGACTGGCTATAGAAGTATTTGATTTCTTAATTATTACAAAACCCCTCTCGCCAATGCTAGAGGGGTTTTGCTTTATTAACTGTCAAAAATATAAAAAATATAACATTTCAATATGTTTACTGTTAAGTCTCATCTTCATGTTGTGAAAATAATGTGTCTTTAGCATTAAGAACATGCGCTTGCATGGCCTTACTCGCATTTATGGCATCACCATTTTCAATGTATTCAAGTATACACAAATGATCTGCATCGGACCATTTTACTTCATGGCTGGAAATAATTGGTCTAAGCATGCGCTCAACAACACAATCAAGCTCTAATAAAAGTTGTGTTAAGAGTGGAGAGTGCGCACCTTCTCGCAAAATGTTGTGAAATTCCTCATTAAGCTCCACCAATGCTGTAAGGTCATTACTCTCCTGCGCCTTACGAAAGCTACCTAAGTTTTTACGCAAGGTTTTTTTTTGCTCGTCTGTAATGCGTGAAGCAGCAAGGGAAGCTGCGTGAGACTCAAGCATGGTCCGAATCGTAATTGCATCTTCAATTTCTGTGCGCTGCAATGCACGCAAAACATAACCACCACTGGTTCTTTTTTCCAAAATACCTTCTTGGGCTAAGCGATGTAGGGCCTCTCTTAATGGTGTGCGACTAATGCCAAGCTCTTGAGCAATACGATCTTCAACTAAGCGCTCACCGGCATTAAAGTGCCCATTTAAAAGCATTTTGCGTAAAAGTTGAGTTGCTTCTTGACCCAATGACTGTCTTTTAATTGGTTGCATTTAATTTTCCTTAAGTTATGTATACTGTATATTGTACGCTCAAGAAAAAAAAGGTCAAGTAGTAATGGAATAAAATTCATGCTTGACGACAATTACTAAAGTAAATATGACTAATTAAAAGTTAAAATTGTAATGTCAGGAGTGTAAATGTTTAATAAAATTGATTTAGAAAGCTGGAATCGAAAGAGGATTTATAATTTTTTTACCAAGGAAACAGGTGGCTCTTTTAGCGTGAGTGCCAATATTGATATTACATCATTTAAGCATAACATTAAAAATAATGCTGAAAAATTCTTTCCTAATCTTCTATTTGGCATTTGCTCTGTTATAAATAATCGTCAAGAATTCAAAATGGATATAGATGAAAATGGCAACCTTGGTTACTATGACATAATACACCCATGCTATACAGTGTTCCATCAAGAAGAAGAAATGTTTACACTACTATGGACTGAGTTTTCAGATAATAAAAACACATTTATGCTAAATTATAACAACGATATGGACCTCTATGGCAATAAACCATTTGAGCAAAAAGACATGCCCCATAAAAATATTTTTCATATTTCTGCCATGCCTTGGTTGTCATTCACTGGGGTAAATTTAAGCATGCAAGATAAATATGAAAATCTTATTCCACTCTATACTATAGGTAAATTTTTTGAAGAAAATGGCAAAATTATGCTTCCATTTGCCATCCATGCTAACCACGCCACACTTGACGGTTTTCACGTTTCTAGGCTCTTTGCTGAGTTGGAAGAATGGTTTGGCAAGTATTCTGCCAAGCAAACTGTGCTTGATTAGGCGGCACAAACCCGAAAGGGAGTTTGTCATTCGTCTGAAAGCATAATTTTATGCTTTTTTATATGTTTGACCGTCTGACTTTAATTTTTTATAATAATAAATTAGCTAAAAGCCTCTTGCGTTATGAATTGCGCAAGTAGCCAAAATTACAAATAATTAGGGAATTTTATGAGCGAGAATAATTTCAATCCAGAAGGTCTTTCAGACTTTATACGCCAACGTATCACAGAAGATAACGAAAATGGACGCTTTAATAAACTTGTGCATACCAGATTTCCACCTGAGCCAAACGGTTACTTGCATCTTGGTCATGCCAAGTCCATTTGTCTAAATTATGGCGTTTCTGTTGATTTTAAAGGTAAATTTAACCTACGCTTTGACGATACTAACCCAACTAAGGAAGAAACAGAATATGTTGACTCCATCCGAGATGATGTGCGTTGGCTTGGCGCAAATTGGGAAAAGCGTGAATTTTTTGCCTCTGATTATTTTGAAAAACTATATGAATTTGCAGAACAACTAATCCTTGCTGGCAAGGCCTATGTGGACTCATGCACCGCTGAAGAAATTCGTACCATGCGAGGAACATTCACAACCCCAGGACAAAATAGCCCACACCGAGAACGTAGCATAGATGAAAATTTAGATCTATTCCGCCGCATGCGAGCTGGAGAATTTGAAGATGGTACCCATGTACTGCGCGCAAAAATTGACATGGCTGCCGCCAATATTGTCATGCGTGACCCAACCCTATACCGTATTAGGCATGCACACCACCACCGTACAGGCGATACTTGGTGCATCTATCCAATGTATGACTATACGCACTGTATTTCCGACTCATTGGAAGGTATTACCCACTCCCTATGCTCACTAGAGTTTGAAAATAATCGAGAACTCTACGACTGGATACTAGATAACCTAAACCTCTACCACCCACAACAAATTGAATTTGCCCGCATGCAAGTGACACACACAATTTTGTCCAAGCGCAAACTCATACAATTAGTGCAAGAAGGATATGTTAATGGCTGGGATGACCCACGCATGCCAACCATTAGTGGTTTACGCAGGCGCGGCGTTCCACCTGAAGCATTGCGTGAATTTTGCGCACGCATTGGCGTTGCTCGCGCTGACTCCACAGTTGAGTACAGCCTGTTTGAATTTTGCCAACGCGAATACCTAAACGCCAATACTAAACGTGTTATGGCTGTTCTTGACCCCATTAAGGTGATTATTGAAAATTTCCCCGAAGATAAAGTGGAAAACTTCCAAATGCCATATCACCCTGAAGATCCAAGCTATGGTTCACGCACTGTACCATTTACCAGAGAACTCTACGTTGAACGTGACGATTTTAGAAAAGAACCACCAAAGAAATTCCACCGACTATTCGTTGGCTCAGAAGTACGCCTACGCTACGCCTACTACATAACTTGCAACGAAGCCATATACGATGCCAACGGCAATGTAACCGAACTTCGCTGCACCTATGACCCAGAAAGCCGCGGAGGCACAACACCAGATAAACGCAAAGTCCGCGGAACCCTCCACTGGGTAAGCGCATCCCACTCAAAACCACTAGAAGTACGCCTGTACGAACACCTCTTTGCCTCAGAAAACCCCAATGCAACAGAAGATGGAAAAACATTCTTAGACTACATTAACCCTAACTCACTAAAAGTGACAACCGCTCAATGCGAACCATCACTTGCCAATACAAAAACTGGCGAAAAACTACAGTTTGAACGACTAGGATACTTCTGCGCAGACTACGATAGTAAAGATGATAATCCAATATTTAACCGTACCGTTACACTGAAAGATAGCTGGGCCAAAATGGAAAAGAAAGGCTAGTAAAATTTATTTTTTTGGGGGAAAACCTTTTCACCGAAGAAAAGGTTTTCCCCCAAACCCCCTTTCCAAAAAACTTTTAACGCCTCATTGCCCTTGGCAATGAGGAAATAATTAGTCGTCACTTAAAAACAGATTAACACTTTAATTTAAAATGTTTTTAAGTGTGGAAATATATAAATAAAATTGCCAAAAAATGAGTATATTATGCGAATTTATAGCAATTTTATGACAGTAATTATGAGTTTTTCAAGTGACGACTAACAAAAGGTTTTCCCTCAGTAAGATATTACTATAAACCCCTAGCCGTAGTTGGGTAGGGGGTTTGTGACAGGTATTATAGAATGCACTAAGAAGTGTTTTTGAATAGATATGTGTTTAATTTTGATAAAAGTTCGGTTGTTTCTAAGGGTTTGCCGAGGTGATCATTAAGTCCTGCGTCAATGCATTTTTGGACATCTTCTTTAAACACATTGGCAGTTAGTGCTATAATTGGAATATTATTTGCGTATTCACAATGTAGTGCGCGTATATCTCTTGTGGCTTCGTAGCCATCTTTTCGTGGCATGTGTATGTCCATAAGAACGAGGTTATAAAAAGTATTTTTATTTTTTATTTTCTCAACAGCTTCTAAACCGTCGGTAGCTATGTCTATATTGATTGCAGTATGCTCTAATATTGTCATAACTATTTCTCTGTTAATTTCCACATCATCCACTAAAAGCAGGTTAAAGTTCTTAAAACGGTCTGTATAGTCATCTATTGGTATATTTTCTTGTGAAACATCGCTTATGCATTGTCCTTTTTGGGCTTGTATTGAGAAACTAAAGGTAGCTCCTTCGTCTTTACGCGAGGTTAATTCGATATCTCCGCCAAGCAAGTTAATAATGCGTTTAGAAATTACAAGACCAAGTCCTGTTCCGCCAAATCTGCGAGCGATGCTATTATCTGCCTGAGTAAAGGGTTTAAAAATATTTTGTTGTTGTTCTTTAGTCATGCCAATGCCAGAATCTGAAACGCTTACGTCAATGCGGCATTGAGTTGCTGATATACTTTTACAAGCAACAGAAAGTGTTACATTTCCGTTTTCGGGTGTAAACTTAACAGCATTAGAAAGAAAGTTAATTATAACTTGAGCTAGGCGTTGTTCATCACTTACAATGTTCCATGGAAAATCATTGTCAAAATTAACAATAACATTTTGTTTTTTTTCTTTTACGCTAAAGTTTATTACAGTCATTACTCGCGAAAGCATTTCTTGTATACTGAACTCAGAGAAAGAAATTTCAAATTTATCAGCTTCAATTTTTGACATATCCAAGATGTCATTAATGACACCAAGTAAATGTGTTGAGGCTTCATTAACGCGTTCAAAGCAATAATGTTTTTTATCTTCCGATGTTGCAGTAGAGCCAATTTTGGACATGCCAATAATTGCATTTAAGGGTGTGCGGATTTCGTGACTCATATTTGCCAGAAAATTTGTTTTAGCAAGGTTAGCTTTTTCTGCTTTTTCTTTTGCTATGGTTATTTCTGTAAGATCACGAAACACAGCAATAACGCCCATAAGAATTTCACTTTCATCATATAATGGTGAAAAGTTAATGGAATAATGTATATTTTTCTTGTTAATTTCTTTGGATTTTTTAAAGTCAACTACAAGACCAGTTTCTAAGCATTGCTTAAAATTTTTATTTACTTCAATTATTTTTTCACCAAAAAAAAGTTTGTCAAAGACTTCATCATAAGAAAGTAACAATAAGGGCTCAGCATGTGCTATATTGATATGTTTTAAAAATTTATCGGTACAATATAAAAGCTTGCCCTCGCTGTTAAAAATAAAAATAATTTCAGTTATATGCGTGAAAAGTAGGTTTAGATATAGGTCTTTTTTCTCTCTTTCATGTAATAGCGCTGTGGTGATACTTTCTTTGGCATCAAGGTTTTGCCCCATTAGCTTAATGACGAGTTCATTGGCATTGTTTTGACGCATCAAGCGTCTGTTTTCTTTTTTTAAGGCTTTAAGTTCGTCAATCATCGTGACCGCTCGCTATGCTTTTTTGAAAATACATATTGTGAAAGAAAAGTTGTGATATTCATTTTGTAATTGTCCATTGCTAAGGGTTATGGGACAAATTTCACCACGAGCATAGTTTTGGTGATAGGGAATACTTTCATCTAAAATTTGTATGGCATCTTCTGCTTCGCGTAGCATGTCGCTACCTAAAACAAAGCTACGCCCAGCGCATCCAACCACTAATACGCCAGTTACATTTTCTTTATCTGCTTCGATTTCTTCCAATAAAAGCTTTGAAGAGTTAACGATGGATTCTGGTGTTTGTGAGGCAAGGTAAAGGTCTCCTCCCACTGGCATTTCCCCACCAAAGCGAAGACATTTATCTTGTGTAATTTCAATTGGTTCTCGAACCAAAAGAGGTCTGCCATCACGATAATCCACTAAGAAAGGCAACATGGCCCCTGATTTTTTAATGGTTTCACCTTCAAGTCCTAACTGATTTATATAGCTAATAACTGGAGCATCATTAATGCTGCAAACTATATTTCCTTCAGCGTCTGTAATGGTACATTTTTTGTTAAGTTTATTATCAGGACCAAGTGAAGCCAGTTTGAAACTAGCATTCACAGGGCCAGAGATGCATATTAAAGCTAAGATTTCGGTGTGATAGTTATTATTAAGGAATGTGTATGAAGAACCAGGCTCCATTGTATGAGTTAGTGAAAATGCACCAAAAAGTGGAACATTGTCAGATATATTTGTAACAAATGATGTGATTTCTTGACCACTAATTCCTGGAACAAGTGGAGCGCATACTATATTTAAAGAGGGTTTTTGCTCTAAGTTTTTAGTGGCTTCATTATAAGCTTTTTTAATGGTATTTTCGCAATCAGCGCCAAGGGGTTCGGTAATAAGTGTGGTGAAGGTGTTTTTTTCGCTAACGAGGACAGTTAGGGTGAGCATGTTAACACTTGATTCGCCATTGGCACAAGTTGCAAAAGCAGTCATGCCAATAAAATCAAATGGTAATGCGTCAGCTAGGGCATCTATAACACCAGAGCTAATGGCATCCACATGTGTATTAATGATGCCTACTGCATTTTTACTCTGAATGGAATCAAGTGGAAGTGATTCTAAAATTTCTTCCACTGCACTTTCTGCATCATCAATTTCAAAAGTATGTGCAACGTACATTTCCATAAATTCACCTCAATTTGAATTGTTTTTAAAAAAATAACTTATATTGTGTATGTTTTCAATTACTTTATGGAAAAAAATTAATTTAATTAATATAGTTTACATTGTAAGCATCATAACTATGTGAAACATATTATTTTAATAGTTGAATTTGGTTAAAAAAATCGTTAAAAATAAGAGTATGACATTTTCAATTTTATGGCATAAGAAATCAACTTTTTAAGTTAGCAAAAGCAAGCGATTCTAATTTCTGAATATTCTTAAGATTTTTTTGGAACTTGTACGCCTTTTAAAAGTCATTAGAAAAAGATTTTTTCAGCTTGGGTAAAGAATTTAATGTACTGTTTACATATGGATAAATAAATATACAGAGTAATTTTATCTATCTAAAATTGAAGTGAAATTGGGGAAAATTTTTGAAAATACTTTGGAAAACTACTTCTTATTAACGCACCATGCAGACAAACCAACCATAAGACCTAAGGCTAAACCTAATATGGGTGTGAGCACAAGGCTGCCAATAACCCATTCTAAAGCACGTTCACCAACCTCATAGCCAAGTGTCTGGATTGAAAATTCTTTTAACCACTCCCCATGTCTAACTCTATATCCCACAAGAATGGCAATGGCAGGTAAGAGTGGTGGCCATGTTAATGGAATCATGGCGATGGCGCAAAGTCTATTTAATTTAAGCCAACCTATGGAAAAAAGGAGGAAAATACTTTGGATTATGGGCGCTGGAACAGTGAGTATGGCCATGGAAAGACCAGCTGTGCGTGCCAGTTGCCAAGGTGTTGCTCTATTATATGGGTCATTCATAAGCTGGCGTAAAGCTAATATGGGGCGCTTTAGAGAGATGGGGGCTTGAGAGTCTCGATCAAAGCGCTTAAAGGGTAGGGGGACTAAGGCGCGCATGGTAAAGTGTGTGTTTAGTTTAACCATGTGTAAATGGTCGTAAAAATTTGTTTTGTTACGACTTACCTTGTTTTTAATGGGTATTTCTACAATGGAAAATCCTGCCCAAGCGGCACGCACCAAAATTTCTGAATCAAAGGCATAAGCCTTTTCTCGTAGTTTTATAAAATCAAAGACTTTTATGGGGTAAGCTCTTGTATTACTATGTATATCTTGCAACTTTAGGCTTGTTTGAACGCGCAGCCAAAACTCAGATGCTTTGCGTTCAATACGAGTAAACAAGGTTGTTTTAGGCTTATTAAAATCACGCACTCCAGTGAAAATAGTTAAATTTTGATTGTTTATGTTTTTAATAAGCTGTTCAAGGTCAGTGGTTTGGTCACAATCTATGTCAAGGGTAATTATGTGTGTGCAAAAGTGCGCCTTGGCCTGTGTTAATGTATCAAGTATGGCTTGACCTTTTTGTGTAGTGGGGACAAGGGCAAGAGGATAGTTTTTAGGTATGTCCACACCTTCAAAGTCAGCTAAGAATATATGCTCACAAAGATTAGATGCTTTTTGCACAAAGCTTTGCAGAACTTCAATAGAATTGTAGTTTAATATGAGTATGCAGGGCTTAGTTGTGTTCATGTTGCTTGTGTTGACTGTGTTCATTATCTATTTTGTGTTGATTATGCTCATGAGCATTGTGTTCGCTTGGATGGCTGTGATTATGGTGTTGGTGGCTGTGGCCTGTTTGTGAACTTGTTTCATGGATTTCGTGATTGTGGCCGTGAAAATCAAAACCAGCCAGTTCAAGAAAAGGGTGTGCTATGAGTATAAGGCCGATAATGGCAAAAAAGAAGGCGGCTATAAGGCGAGGGATGGTGAAAATAGAATCCGTTGCGCACATAAGCTTGTGAATGGAGTTTGCCAAAATATTAACTATGAGTATGGGTAGGGTGTGGCCTATGGCAAAGGCTGCATTGCAGGCCATAACCAAGCCAAAATTTTGATGCTTTGCTAATATTAAGATGGGGGATAAATATATTAAAACACAGGTGCTTGAGAGAATGCCATAAATCAAGCCAAAATATATAAAACTTGTAGAGTTTTTTGAAATTTTTTCTAAAATTTTATTAATTATATTATTTTCGGTGTGATGAGGGTTGCAATGGTTACAATGTTTTGTGTGTAGGAGTTGTTTTGCTAAATACACAAATAAGACACCAAAGGGCAAGGTCCAATAATGACCCATGAAATCCATTTGAAAGCTAAATAATACTAAGACTGCACCAATTAGAAACAGGGCAATGGCGTGCCCGAACATGATTTTTGGGATTTTGTGGCTGACGTTTGAATTTACTACATTTGGTGTTGAGAGTATGGACACGGTTGCCAGCTGACAAGGGGATAGCCCAACGCTCAAAATACCCCAAGCAAAACAAGTGATAACTGCCAGCACAGGGTTTGTTTGCATCCAATTGGCTATATTTGAAAGTAAAATTTCTGTCATTTTTAATGTCCTATTGTCTAAGAGCTAGCAGTATCGTAAGTAATGCGGTTAAGCAAGTAAAATAATGCTATGGATTTATTATTAATACTGGTGAAAGTGTTAGAATTTTGGTTTTATGCGTTGACACGCTGTGTTTGTACAGGTAAATTTTATTTAACTCAAATTTTCTAAAAGTTCATTTGTAAGGATGTCATAATGCAGTTTAATTCGAAATTCGATAAGTTAGAAATATTGCAGACTATTATTGATAGTATACCCTTGGGCATACATGTGTGGAGTAATGAGTATAAGCTAATTTCGTTCAATGAAAGTATCATAAAAATACTAGGAATTGAGCGATGTGAAGGTTTTGATTATGAATCAGCATTTTTAAAGGCTAGCATGGTTGTGCAAAGTTGTGGCACTGCTGCTAATGTTAAGATACGCAGCCTACTAAAAACCTTAGAACAAGAAGGCACGGTGACAACAGATTGGTTACATCATAGAGCTGACGGTGTTGTAATTCCCACCGAAGTTACTATGACTTGCGCACATATGGGGGAGCATAGCATACGCATAGCTTATATTCGAGTTAAGGATGAAAAAAAACTTAAAAAAGTACAAGAACTGTCTAGTTATTTACAGGCACTTTATAATTCAAGTTTTATTGGCATAGGAATTTGGGATAATAAATTAAATTTTGTTGATTGTAACCCCAAACTGTTGCAAATGTTTGAAACTGAATCAAGAAAAGATGTATCAGAAATTTTTAACTCTTTTGCTCCAGAATATCAGGTATGCGGAAAAAAGAGCGCTGATTTAGCAAAAAAATATGCCAATAGGGTCTATCAGAAAGGCGTAGCAATATTTGAATGGCACTGTATAACCAAAAGCGGAAAAAATATTTTTCTACAAGTTCACTCAGAGCGCATTTACTACGATGGAAACATTGTGGCACTATGCGTTTTTCGTGACTTTACCAAGGAAAAAACACTAGAATATAATGCAAAGTTAGCTATAGAGCGCACGAACTTCATGTTTAGTAATGCACCTATGGGTATTGCTATGTTTGACAAAGCAACTGGAATCATGGATGCCAATGAAGCTCTTTGGAGAGGTTTAGGTTTTAATAGCAAGGAAAATTTTCTACAAAACTTTTATAATGCTTCGCCCCTAGTGCAACCATGCAAAACCCCCTCTGCTGCAAAATGGCAAGCATTCAACAATATTGCCATGAAACACGGCTTTGTTAATTCAGAATGGATGTTCAAAACCATCTCAGGGGAGGATTTTCCTGTTTATCTCACTTTAAGAAATATGAAGTATGAAGGTGAAGATGTAACACTTGCCTTTGTGCGTGATTTGCGTGAGGAAAAGGCTTTACTTTCTAGCTTAAGCGCCACACAAGAGCAATTGCAAGAAGCACTCTTAAATGCTGAAAAAGCAAAGTAATTTTTGAAATTAGTTGGCGGAGGTGTATAGGAGTCGAACCTACCACGGACATCTCTGCCCGCCACCGGTTTTGAAGACCGGGCACTACACCGGTAGTGAAACACCTCCAAAATAAGAGTCCTGCACAATTTTTTTCAACTTTATTTTTGTGCTTTTGCAGTAAATTTGCATGTGCTAGAAAATTTAGCTGTGCAGAACAAAAGAAACATCTCTGCTCTCTGTATTCGTAAGGCTCGTTCCTCGCCTAACGGCTATGCCACTTTGTGGCGCCACTAGGACAGGAAAAATCAATCAGTTAACGGCGAAGCAAAGCTCCGCCTATTCTTGATTTTTGGTCGTATTGACTGTCGTCAACGCTCCAAAAGACTCAGCACAATAGATTGTGCAGGAGTCTTAATATTACC
>CAYJOP010000025.1:0-23044 GCA_964371835.1 uncultured Desulfovibrionaceae bacterium | reverse complement strand
ACAGCAAAACCGCGCCCTGCTTCACCTGCGCGCGCAGCTTCAATGGCGGCATTTAGAGCAAGTAAATTGGTCTGGTCTGCAATTTCATCAATTACAGATATAATTTGTGTAATTTCTGATGCTTGCGTTCCAAGGCTGGTCATGTCTTGAGCAAGGATATTAACTTGCCCCATGACTTCTTCAATGCATTGTACTGCATTTTTAACTACTTCACGGCCTGCATCGGTTTCTGAGCTTGCTTCAGCGGCTAATTCAGAAGAGTGTACTGCTTTATCTGTAACGGAATTTGAGCTGGAAAGCATTTGCTCACAGGCAACAACAGAGGATTGAGTCTGCTCAAGAATATTTAAAGATGCATCTTGGGCTGTTTTTACCTGAGTAGCAAGCAGGGTGGAGCTTTGGGCAACCATTTCTGAAATATTTTTTGCAGATTCTGCACTATTGGCAATGCGTTTGTTTTGCTCCTCAACAACTTCCTGTTGTTGCCTAATTTCTGTAATATCAATACCAATAGCAAAGGCACCGATTAAGTTTTTGTCTAAATCATAAAGTGGGTGCGAGGATACAAGGTAGTATTTATGAATACCGCGCAAGTTGGTAAAGGACATTGGTTGGTCAGTTACACCCTTACCAGTTGTTAGTACGTTTGAGAGTAATGTGTCTCCAAGTCCAACTTGTTGAGTAAAATCAATCATTTTTGTGCCAATGCATTTTTGGGGTGTAAGATCTAGACCAAGACCATGTATAATTTGTTTATTGCAGGCGGTGATTACACCCTCAAGGTCTACCACAATATATGGTACTGAAATTCCGGCAAGTATGCCTTTGGAAAAGCCCATTTCTGTTTTAATGTCATTGACCATTGCCGCAAGGTTTTGACTTAGTGTATTAAGTTCATCTTCTCCAGCGACACTAAAGTCGGCATCCAAGTTACCATGTGCAACTTCGTTACTGGCATCTCTTAATTTGCTTAATCGTGAAACAATGACTTGACGTACGAAAACTCTTAAGAAAAAAATCATGAAGATGAGTGCAGCAATGCCAAGGGCTCCTGTTCTATAGGTAGTATTTGCAAGTTCATCCATATTGGATGTGACATCACGCATAATGGTAAACTGGCCCAATATGTTTTTTGTTGATCCGTGGCAATGGTAGCATCTTTGTTGATTAGGAATGCTGCTCACATTGGTGAAGTACCATTTTTTGTCAACCTCAATTAGATTAGAAAATGTATATGTATCCTTAAAAGCAAGGGCTGCTTCTAGCTTGGTTTGTTCTGGAATATCAATGTTTTCAATTTTTTGCTCTATAAAATCTTTGTTTGTGGAGTAAGTAACCGTACCCAAAAAGTCAGACATATGCATTTGAATGTCTGGGTATTTTTGGGCTAATGTGGCAAATTCATGGCGAGTTGCTGTGTCATTACCAGCCATCATAGGGCGATAAATAATGGTTTGCATAAGCCCTTTGGTGACAGCAGTTGCCTCCTCTAAAATTACAAGTGTACGTTTTTTATTGGCGCTTGTTGTCCAAGCAATGGTAATACCGGCCACAATAACCATCATAATGGCAAGCAGTAATGAAAATTTACGACCTATGTATTTACTGGAACTAAGCATTTATTACCTCAGTTTGCACAAGATGTGGTTTAGTGTCCGCCAGCATGTATTCTGCCGTCGTAAGAAATGCGTTGTACTTTGGAATCATCGTGACATTTGACGCACAATTCCAAGTTGGGAGTGCGAGATATGGTTTCTTTACTAGCCTCAATGGTGTGTAAATAACCCATTCCGTGACAAGACTCACAACCAACCACAGCAAGCTCTGGTGTTTCTTCAAAACTCACAAATCCACTAGGCATTCCATAGCCAGTTGTATGGCATTTCAGGCATTCTTTATATTCATCATCGGTGAGTTTTTCACGCATTTTTTTAACAGAAATATCGCTATGTGCTTTTTTTGATGTGGATTTATAGATAGTAACGATGTCTTCGTGGCAATCCATACAAGCGTCCACGCCCACATATTTATTAGTGGCTTCCATATTAGCTTCGGCAGCAAGTAAACTGGAAGGTAGATACAATAAACATGTGAATATTATTGCAAATATTTTATGTGATGCAAAATGCTTAAGCATTATGATGTTCCTTATGAAAAAAATTAAATTACATATGCAGACTCAACTATATATCGGAAAAGTTTAAATCTGCTTTAGTGTAGGATTGAAAATACAGTAATATAAAATGTAAGTAAAGAACAGGTAAAACATAGCAAAATAGTTTCATTTAAAAATTTGGTGATAAAATGCGTAACAATCTAGTAAGGTGCATAAAATAGAAAATTTTGGAACATCAAAGAATTTTTAGGTGTGGCTTATGAAAAAAATACAAAAATGACCAGTCTTGCATGAAAACACTGGTTCTGTATTCATACAAACGGTGTCAGCAGTGCAAACCACGGTAAATAATTAATTATTGAAAAAATTAGTGATTTAAAAAATTTTGAAAACCCTAAATGGCTTTTGCGGCTGTTTAAAGTAGGGACAAAAGAGTTTAAGTGCTGATTTTTACAATATAAATTGTGCAGGCAAGCTGTAATTAATAAATAAAAAATTAGTTTGAAAAAACAGAATCAAATGTAATTCCAATTTTTTCTATTTCTTCATAGGGCGAAATTTTATTTGTTAAATCATTATCTGAAAAATGCCAATCATTGCTACGAGCAAAAAACTTTAAATTTTTCTGGTTGTTATTAAGCTTGTTTTTTATATTATCAAAGCTGGACAGCGGAAAATCTACTCCATAAAATTTATATTTTACTACGTTCTGTAATTGATTTTGGGTTAAATTTTCGTCATTCTTTATAATATAGACCATTTTCCAATTGTTATTTAAGAGGTTAGAAAATAGTTCAAGTTTTAAACTGCCAATGCAAACTCGGTCTTTAATATGATGTTTTTGATTGATTTTTTCTAATATGCTGACAATTGCTGGCATGTTTTCTAAGCTTAGGTTGCTAATATCTAAAAATAAAAAATCAAAATATAAATGTGTTAAATTAATATAGGAATCAAGGGTAGTTATGGGTTTTCCATGTGGTGTTATGACTATAAGGTCATCTGCGCCATTATTATTCTTAGTATACTTTACTGTGAGCTGAAATGAGCTAATATTCATACTATGAGCTTGAGCAAGCTTAAAAATGCTACTGCTGTCCAAAGCAATTAATTTATCGTGAGCTTGCGTGCGTACAGAGTAATCGTCTTTTATTTTAATGTTATCACTGATGACGGCATTATCAATAGTAATGCTATAATCTTCATTTCCTATGTCGTAAATTCCTTGGTATACTTCATCGTTTATGTTCAATAAACCAGCATAAGTGTCAAATATTAAGTCATTGGTAAAAAATTTATTCTTATTTGCTGCCAAGGTGCTTAACTTATTGGGGTAAAGTCTATTATACTTTTCAGATATCCAAATGAAAAAAGGAATGTGTGTCATACTCCATCTAAAAGTCGTAAAATTGTGGCCCATGGTTTCAATGGGATCTTCACCATGATCAGAAAAATAAATTAATACAGAAGGCTTGCGTTCATCTTCAAGTATGTGGAAAACTTTCTCCAGCACTGTGTCTGTATAGCGTATTGCTGTAAGATATTCCATATATTTAGTGTGATTTTTACTTTGAGCAAAGTTACCTAATAAACTAGGATCTGTGATGTTAGTTTTGGTAAAATCTTTAGGAAAGCGTAATCTATAGGGTGAGTGTGATCCAAAGAGATGCAAAACGATTAGGGCATTTTGCTTTGGTTCTATTTTCTCAAGCTCGTCAGCTAAAATGGGTATGATTTCTAGGTCATGCTGTTGATTTGATATATTTTCTTCAGTAAATCTTACTACGTCTGCCGTGGATGCTAAAGTGGTTATGGCATTTTCATATAAACCAGACTTGCTTTGATTGCTAATCCATATGGTCTTCATGTTGTAGCGTTTTGAAAGAGACAAAATTGTTTCAACATGCTTTGTTTCACTAGGCTGTATAGCCCTTTTGTCAGTGAGGGCTGCAGAAAGTGATTGTACAGTATGCGTATGAAATGAAAAAGAATTCTTAAAAAATACCCAGTCAGGATTAGAGTATTGCTTTGAAAGCCAAGGTGTATTTGCTACACTAGGATAGGGTGAAAAAATTTGCATTTGGTCGCGAGTTTGTGATTCGCCTATGACAACGAGATAAATTTCACCTTCTCCTTTTAGGTTTTGCATTTTGCCGCTGGCCTGTGGCGAAAAGTCGAGCTTGAAACTGTTAACCGCATCAATATACGAAAAAACTCTTTTGTTTATAAAATCATACAAATGGAGATGGTTGTAAGTGGTAAATATGAATAAAACGCTGGAAATTACAATACAATGCTTTATAATTAAGGGCATTGCATCGCTAAAAAAGGCAGAAATTCTTAAATTAACATAAAAAATTATGGCAGGGAACAAAAAGAGAAAAATAATTCCCCAAAAGGTGTACATATCTTCCCAAAAAAAGAATAAAGCCTCAGAAGAGTTGGATTGCAATGCAGCAAAAACATCAGGCTCTAATAAATGAGTATTTGAGTTAATATAATAGGCGTTTACATATGTTAAAACCCCATAACCGCAAGCAAAAACTCCTGCCACAATAATTGCAAAAAAATGAAAACATTTATTTTTGTAGGATAGTAGGGTAGTTACAAATAAAAATAAAGCCAATGTAATTAAAGCACACAGTATATAATCAAAAATATCGTTAGAAACTCTAAACCTTATGAGCATATAAGTCATGGCGGCCAAAGTTACTAAAGTAAAAAAGGGTTTAAAAATATATTTTGTGCTAGTTAACATCTTTTATAAAATTTCAGTGTTAAGTGCTAAGCTAAAGGATCTTACTGTTGTGTGCAATTAATTTATAAGGTTAAAAAAGGTGAATAAATAATTATTTTAAGAACATGCAAAAAATATATCACCGTTGCTGGGGTGAATTGAAATAAATTGCTTTAGTGTTGCTACCTTATGCATAGAATATTTCAATTAAGCACTGATGGATGATTATAACAATTTCAAACAATGTCAAGAATATTATTGAAAATCATATTAGTTAAGAGAAATTTAATGATATTTTTATGTAAAAATTTAGCTAAACGTAAAATAAAAGGTAGTGCTGTATTTACTTTCAGCTAATGGCCAAAATTATATATATTACACCATACCAGCGTGCTTAATTATTTGAAATCGCTAAATATTGCTAATTAACACTGCCAACTTGCTTTGGCCGTTGTAATCATAATATATGCTTGCCTGTCGAGTGAGCTAAGAGCATGGCTCGCAAGGTAGTTTTAGTAAAATGAAGCGCTAGTCAGTGTTTTTTCCTCCCCACGGGCATATAAGTTCTAGAATGGGAATGAGGGTTTTGCCTTTTTCGGTGATGGAATATACTGAGCTTGGACGCACAGGATTAAAAATAGTCTGAGCAAATTTAAAAAGTATAATGTTAAACTAAATGTAACTATATACTGCATTAAGAATGCTAGCCATAAATTTTTAATCCAATGCTTTGCGCACAAATTCTGACTTTAGACCCATTTTTCCAATGCCAGGAATTTTACAATCAATGTCATGGTCTCCATCAACTAGGCGAATGTTTTTTACCTTGGTGCCAACCTTCACCACGGCTGATGCACCTTTTACTTTTAAGTCCTTGATAACAGTAACGGTATCTCCATCTTGCAATACTGTGCCGTTGGCGTCACGCACAAGTGAGCTTGAGTCGTTTTCCATGTCTTGCTGACTCCACTCATGGGCACATTCAGGGCAAATAAAAAGGCTACTGTCTTCATAGACGTATTGTGACTGACATTTTGGACAAGGGGGTATGATGCTCATATGCTTCTCGTATTTTGGGGTTAAATGTTGACTAAGTGCAAAAAAAGTCAGCATAAATTAATATCTAACACAATTTTGCAGACCATATAGGTGCGAAATTTATTTCAAATTGTCCCTCTTGCAAAAAAAATTAGAACAATAATTGGTGCAGACATTTATAATACTTTATTTTGCAAAAAAAGTATATGTCATCCATCTGCATTAAAATTAATTTCAATTTCAATTAGTCGATGCTGAACAACACGTTTTCATGTTTTGTTTAGAGAGGTACGTTGCCCCAAATACTCCTTTGGGGCGCCAGAAGTTAATTCTGGCTTATTTTAGTGCTGATTAATTAGACAATGCTAAAAGCCACATTGACAGAAGGTGTAATATAACATAGCTTGACGAATATAATATGGTGCCAACGAGCTTTATTGGGAATCTTGTGTAAATCAAGAGCGGACCCGCCGCCGTAAAATCTGTAACTTTGCTTTTTACAATTAGATTGTATTGCCACTGGTAACGGGAAGGCTGAAAGTAAGGGGATTGAGCCGGAAGACCAGCCATGTATGTTAGTACATTAAGTACATAATAACCTGTAGCAACGGGATTTTGCTACGGAGGTAAGTAAACGTTTCCTCCCTCAACGCATTTGAGGGTTTTTTTTGGGGTATAGATGTCAAAAGAGAGTACAAAAACATGGCTTTTACCAAGCTTTATGGCCTTGATATGGCTTTACTCCATACCATTAGCTTGCTTTATGGGCCCCATGCCAATAAGTGTTGGCGAAGTGATAGGGCTTTTGTCCGCATACTTGGGAGTGGTTGATGCTGAGGGACTTGATCCCTCAAAGTTATTAGTGGTTGGTGATATTCGTTTAGCCAGAGTTTTTTTAGCAATGCTTTGTGGTGGATCTTTGGCTGTGGCTGGCGTTGCCTTGCAGGGCGTATTACGAAATCCCTTGGCAGATCCTTTCACTCTTGGCATATCAGCAGGTGCTGCTTGCGGAGCAAGCATTAGTTTAACCTTGCATGCTCCTTTGGCTGCATTTATAGGGTATTTTTTGGGGCCAAGCATGGTTCAAAGTCTTGGCGGCTTAACAGCTTTTTCAGCATTTTTAGGTGCAATTTTTGCTTTATTTATGACTTTGCTTTTAAGTTCTGGCCGTAGCAATTATATGAGCATAGGCCAAGTGCAAAGGGATAACGTAATCCTTGCAGGTATTGCTGTTGCAACGTTTTTAGGAGCTGTGGTTGCACTTATAAAGGCCTTGCATGAGGAATCTGTGACCAGCATAGTTTTTTGGATTATGGGCTCATTTCAAGGTCGAACTTGGGATAATGTGCCCTTAATGGCCATACCAACTGGCATTGGATTGCTCATTATATTAAGACATTGGCGTGATCTTGATGTGCTAAGTCTTGGGCAAAGGCAAGCTGCGCAAATGGGCTTATCAGTAACAAAAGTGCGTATTTTACTCCTGCTTGGGGCAAGTATTATGACGGCTGGAAGTGTTGCCGTATCAGGCATTATTGCCTTTGTGGGTTTGGTTGTGCCGCACATTTTACGTTTGTGCATGGGGTCAAGCCATGGTCCTTTGCTGATTGCAGCATGGTTTTGCGGTGGCACATTATTGGTTTGGGCCGATGTTTTGGCGCGCAGTGTGCTAACTGATGGTCAAGAGTTGCCAGTTGGGGTTGTGACAGCACTCATTGGCGGGCCTTTTTTTGCATTATTAGTACGACGTAGGGGGAGCTAATGATAGAATGCAATGATATTCATATGTCCTACGGTAAGCATAAAGTATTAAAGGGTATAGATTTTAAAGCTAAAGCTGGAGAATTTGTTGCCATTATAGGCCCAAATGGAAGTGGGAAAAGTACACTATTAAATGTATTAAGTGGTGTGGTTAAGCAAAAAGGTGGTCAAGTGCGCATAATGGGCCATGAAACCAAGAAATTGAATAATCGCCATAGGGCTCAATGCATGGCAGTTGTACCTCAAAGACTTGAGCATATACCACAAATTAGCGTTGAAGATATGGTCCTGCTTGGTCGCTACGCGCATCTTTCTTGGTTTGGTTTGTATTCTGCTAAAGACTATTCAATTGCTAAAAAAGCCATTTATGCTGTGGGTGCCAATGCTTTGATAGATCGCAACTTACATACTTTGTCTGGAGGTGAGTTGCAGCGGGTGGTTTTAGCAAGGGCATTAGCGCAAGATACGCCTATTTTGCTTTTGGATGAACTCTCTGCTGGTTTGGATATGGCAAGAATGATAGAAGTGTTTAATATATTAGATAAAAAAAGAAAAGAAATGTCTTGTATTATTACCATCATGCACGATATAAACCTTGCTGCTTTGTATGCCACAAGGCTTGTAGGTTTAAAGCATGGTAAAATATTTTTTGATGGTGCCGTGAATGATGTTTTTACCGAAGAAAATTTACAAGAGCTTTATGGGACAAAAATCCATGTGTTTAAGCATCCAACTAAAGATATTTCGCAAGCTTGCCCTGGACGTGAAAATGTTTACTAAATCGCTTAATTATCTTAAATATGCATTGAATTGTAGTGTTTTATGTTTATTTTTTATTCTTTGCACAAATATTTGTTTTGCCGCGGAGCAAGAAATTCTTAATGATGATTTGAAAGAGGGGCAAATTCGCATTGTGGATGACACTGGTTATGAAATAATTTTTGATAAACCAGTAACACGAGTTTTGCCATTATATGGAGCGTTTAGTGAGATAATGCTTGCCCTTGAGCTTAGTGATGTTTTGGTGGGACGCACCGCAGCTGATGCCAAGATTAAAGGTCTTGAGCATTTAATGGCAGTGGGCACGCATATGCGGCCTAATATTGAATTAATCCACTCATTAAAACCAGAGGTAGTAGTTCAATTTCTTGGGCGTAAAGAGGCAGAAAATCTTGGCCTTGGTTTACGCAAGCATGGTGTGCCTGTACTGCTTTTCAAAATGGAAAGCTTTGATGATATGTTTAAGGTTGTTGAAAGGCTTGGGGAACTTTGCGGATACTTACCAAGAGCTAAGAAACTTGTTGCAAGCTATGAAAAACGCTTAAGAGATTTACGTCGCATCTTGATGGATGAAAAAAGGCCAAGGGTATTTTTTGAGGTGCGCTATCCAAATTTATTGGGCGCAGGAACTAACTCCATAGTGTCAGATATTATTAATATTGCAGGTGGATCAAATGTTATGACCTTGCCTGAACGTGTTATTAGAATAAATGAGGAAGAGTTAATTTATAAAAGACCTGATGTTTATATTATCCAAAAAGGGCCAATGAATTTGAATCCTGTACCCATTGAAGATAGGCCAAACTATGCTACTTTACCAGCCATAAAAAATGGTCGAGTATTGGTTGTTGAGCAGTTGGCCTTTTCAAGGCCTGGGCCAAGATCTGTGGATTCTGCTGAAATGCTAGCTAAATGGCTTCATCCCAACGTTGATTTTGATTTTGAACTTAAATAGATACCATGTAATATTCAGTGGTTAAGGGTTATAATTATGTACGGTAAACTTTATGGAGTGGGCGTAGGTCCTGGTGCTCCTGACTTATTAACATTAAGAGCTGCAAAAATTTTAAATAGTGTTGACGTGGTATTGGCTGCCGCTTCACCGCGAAATAAGTATTCAACAGCACTTGATATTGCAAGCGAGCATGTTAGCAAGTCAGCCCAAGTGGAGCGTTTAGAATTTCCCATGACCCACGATAAAGATATTTTAGACAAGGCTTGGCATAAGGCTGCCAAGCGCACTTTAGAAATCTTGTCAGAAGGCAAAGATGTTGCTTTTATAACCCTTGGTGACCCGCTTATTTACAGTACGTTTGGATATCTTTTGCAAACTATTAAAGAATACTCAAATGAAATTGATGTGGAAATAGTGTCTGGTATAACCTCATTTCAGGCAGCTGCGGCGCGCACAGGCACTGTGCTTTGTGAAGGGCATGAAAATTTGCTAATTTTACCAGGTATTAATGGTGGAAAAAAATTATCAAATGGGCTTGCCATGGCTGATAATACTGTTATACTAAAAGCTTATAAGAATTTTCCGGCCATTTGCGAAGCTTTGGAAAATGAGGAGAGGATGCAAAATGCACTTTTAGCCTCATTTATTTGCCATGAAGGGGAGAAAATATACTATAACTTAAATGAAGTAGACGGTGTGCCGCCGTATTTGTCTTTAATAATAAGCAAAAAATAATATGCGTAGATTTTATTCCTCATTTTTTTCATTGTATGAAGCCAAGAGACTGTTAAAGCTAGGTATTCCTGTTTACATTGCCCAGCTTTCTGGTGCTGGTATGAACTTTGTGGACACTGTAATGACAGGTCAATCCAGTGCTGTGGACATGGCGGCGGTTGCAGTTTCAAGCTCCATTTGGAATCCCATAGCCTTGTTTGGTATAGGAATTTTGCTTGTACTAACGCCACTGTCAGCTCAGGCTGTTGGAGAAGGTAGAATAAACGAAACACCGCATATTTTACGCCAAGGTATTTGGTGTTCGCTTTTATTGTGCATACCGCTCATGATTATTTTTTATATAATTTCTTTGCAGATGAAGCATTTTGGCCTTGATCAAAACTTAGCTGAACTTGCGCGCGGCTATTTGCAATCCATACTATGGGGCTTGCCTGGTTGGTATCTTTTTATAAATATTCGTTGTTTTTTAGAAGGATTTTCACGCACTCGTCCTGCTATGGTTATTTCCATCTGCGCTCTAATACTAAATGTGCCCATAAACTATATATTAATATATGGAAAATTTGGTTTGCCAGCACTTGGGGCTGTGGGCTGTGGCATTGCAACAGCAATTTGCTATTGGTTTATGGGGCTTTCCATGTTGTTTTTTGTAAAAAAAGACAGCATGGTCAAGCAATTTGGTAAGTTATTTCTACCACTTTTTAAGACTAAGTATGATGAAAAACGTATGGATTGGCCTAATATCAGGCGCGTTTTTCGTATTGGCTTACCCGGCGCTTTAGCTATGTTATTTGAAATTTCGCTATTTGCAGTTTCTGCTTTAATTATTGCACCATTAGGTACAGTTGTTGTGGCAGGGCATCAAGTGGCCATGAATGTTGCCGGTATGCTATTTATTTTACCACTTTCCATAAGTACCACCATAACCATTAGAGTAGGATATTGCCTTGGAGCTGGGCAATTAATCCATGCTAGGTTAACAGCTTGGACAGGCATGTGCCTTGGTGTTTTCCTCTCTTTAATAAGCTCGCTCGCTGTAATATTATTTACGCAAACCATAGCCCTAACCTACACAAGTGAAGCGGCAGTGGTGGCCCTTGCCATGAAATTATTGATTTTTGCAGCAGCTTTTCAGTTTATTGACACGGTGCAAATTGTGGGCATTGGTATCTTGCGCGGTTATAATGACACCAAGGTTATATTTATAATTTGCTTTGTTGCTTATTGGATTATTGGTCTACCACTAGGAACTATTTTAAGCCGCACAGATTGGCTAATGCCTGCACTTGGTGCAGAAGGTTTTTGGATATCTTTCATTGTATCCCTAGTTTTTGGCGGTGTTTTTTATATTTTGCGCATACTTTATTTGCAAAAGCAAAACAGTCAGTACGTTTTTGAAAAGATACATAGATAAAATTATGTTTTATAAATCAGCATAGTAAATATAAATTGAAAAAAAGTAAAAAAAATACTTGGCAGAGTGCATGACTTTGTGTAATCTCCTTCGGCTATGGCTTCTTGTGATTAGAATTTTATTATAATTCTTGACACGCTTGTTTTTTTTCATTAAGGAGCTTGTTCTGTTTTTGTTTTTTTCACCGCTAAGAATTTTAAGTGGCGGCTCAAATTTGCAAAGTATGTTTGAATTTTAAGGCAGATGTTAATGGCATCTCCAGTATTTACGAGGGGTTATTCCGCATGAAAACTTTTAGTCCTACACCTAGTGACATCAAACGTGAGTGGTTCGTGGTTGATGCAAAGGATCAAGTGCTTGGTCGCTTGGCTTCACAAATTGCCCATCGCCTGCGTGGTAAGCATAAGCCTGAATTTGCACCACACATGGATAATGGCGATTTTATTATCGTGGTAAATTGCGAAAAAATTCGCGTTACTGGCACCAAGCTTGATGATAAAAAATATTATCGTTATTCAGGTTATGTTGGTGGTCTTAAAACCACTGTGCTTAAAGATGTGCTTGTGAAAAAACCTGAGCTTGCCATTATGAATGCAGTTAAGGGCATGTTACCTAAAAATCGTTTGGGCCGTGCCATGTTGAAAAAACTTAAAGTGTATGCTGGTGGTGATCATCCCCATACAGCACAAAACCCCAAGCCTCTAAGCTTCCCTTATTAGTGGTTAGGAGAATATAATATGTCACAGAATTTTGATTACGGTACTGGTCGTCGCAAAACTGCAACTGCGCGTACTCGTCTTTATGCTGGAAGTGGTACAATCACAGTTAATGGTCGCCCTTACGAAGAATATTTTCCTCGTAAAACCTTGCAAATGATTATTCGTCAGCCCCTAGTACTTACTAAAACATTTGAAAAAATTGACGTTAAAGTAAATGTAAAAGGTGGTGGAGTTGCAGGTCAAGCCCAAGCCGTGCGTCATGGCATTTCACGCGCATTGCTTTCAGTTGATGGCGATTTGCGTAGCCAACTAAAACGTGCTGGCTTCCTAACTCGTGATGCACGCAAGAAAGAGCGTAAAAAATACGGTCTTCGTGCTGCTCGTGCTAGGTACCAATACTCCAAGCGCTAGAAATAGCATGTTAAAAATAGTATTTGCTGCCTAAGAAACTATTTTAAGAGTGCTAATATTAGCCTAAAAAATAATAGCAGCCGTAATATTTTTAACGAATGATTAAAAAATGACACAACGTGAAAGTTTTAAAGGACAGGCTTAGGCCTGTCCTTTTTTTACATATTAAAAATAATATTTTGCTTTAGCTAAAAAACAAAAGAGCAGTTTATGACAAAATTACACTATGCATATAAACACAGCACCACTGAGGCCACAACGGGATATTTTTCTTGTGAGCCAGAACCTGCGCTAAGTATCGAAGAAGCGCTAGAAAAACTGGTCACAAGTCCTCTTGATGAATTTTTACATAGTTATATTTTGCGTGAGTTATTAAAGCTTTCTTACCTTGAAATAGTAGAGCAATTTAAGCCAATTCTTGATGAAAAAGGCCCATGCTACGCTGTACTTGCAGCTCTTTTGTTAGAGTGTGCTTTATTAAGTATTGAGCATGGTAAGCTTAGAGATTTATTTGATAATAATGCTTATGCCCTTGCTCTTGAACATACACCACTTTTACATTTGTCTTGGCAAAACTTAGCTGAAAAAGACTTGCAACGAGCTTGGGTTAATGTTTTTTCAGCAAATATTATTCAGCACAATAAGTTGCCACATCCAGAAGAAATTGAAGATGATGGCCTTTTGCCATTGTACACAGAGTTAAATTTAGAAGAAAAAAATAATAATATTAAAAATATTTATGCTGAGCATGTTCACAAAGAAGGCTCAACATGGTCAAGGCCGCCTTCGCAACAAACAGCCCAGCAAGCTCTATCAATTTTGCTTGAAAATGACATATTAGATGGCGGTGAAATGCGCCATGAAGCCTCACTTTCTCCCATAGCACTTTTGCGTAGTTGGAAGGTGAGGATGCAAGTAAACAGTGCTCGTCATAATTATACTGTGGAAGGTGTGGGTACAACATATGGACGTGGGCTTTCTCTAGCAGATGCGCGTGCATCATATGCCATGGAAATGGTTGAGCGTGCTTCTGCCTATGCTTGTATTGAGGGTGATAAAATAGTTGGTCTAACTCGCCCAACACCGATTTTTCATGCCACATATTCTGAGCTGGTGGATAAGGATATTCAAGCCCTTGACCCCAATACATTGCCCCTAGAAGTTCCCTATGCAAACAATGCCATGTATTGGATGGAGGCTGAAGAAGCAAGTACCAAGCAAACGGTGCTTGTGCCAGTGCAAGCAGTATATTTATTTTGTAATTTAGATGAGAAAGCGCTTTTTATGAACCCAGGTTCCACTGGCCTTGCCACTGCAAATACCTTGGCAGAGGCTAAGATTGCTGCTCTTACAGAAATACTTGAACGTGATTCTGAAGCCGTAACCCCATATGACCGCAGAAATTGCTTTACTTTACGCGCCAATGATGAACGCATTCAAGCCCTTCTTGACGATTATAAAGCAAGGGGAATTAATATTCAATTTCTTGATTTAACAACAGAATTTGGTGTGCCTTGTTATCAAGCTTTTGTAATGGACAAAAGAGGCGACGTGATAAGGGCCACTGGTGCTGGTCTTTGTGGGCAAAGGGCTATACTTTCAGCACTTACTGAAGTGCCCTACCCATATCCCAACGGACCTGCCTCTGGTCCTGCCCTTGCGGGCCTTGCTGAAAGAGTGCTTGAAGAATTGCCAGACTATACCCTTAAATCACCAACCCAAAATCTAGCTTTATTGGAAGATGTATTTATTCAAAATGGATATAAGCCGCTATATGTAGAAATTAGCCAAGAGAGTTTGGAGTTTCCTGTAGTTAGGGCCATTGTGCCAGGTTTAGAGCTGGGTGCTGACTTTGATGCATTTTCAAGAATTAGCACAAGGCTATATGCTAATTACCTTAAATTGTTTAAAGAATAAGTAAACCATGGAGCATCATTAAAATCAGTCTAAGTTAACTTTCTGATTTTTGGTTTAATATTTTTAATACTTGCTGGGCATATTTTTCTTGTGGGTCAGCCTCCAAAGCCATGTCAGCAAAGGCCTTTGCTTCTTCGTGCTTATCCCATAAAAGGTAAAGTGTTGCCATGCGTCCATGGGTGCGTGGATGTCCACCAAATTGGCGCAAAGCTAGTTTAAAAATGCTTTCAGCGTTGGCATAGTCTTTGGCCAAGATGAAGTTATTTATGGCAAGAGTGTAATTTAACATATCTTTTGGTGCACATTGCACAGCTTGTCTAAAAACCTTTGCTGCAATTAAGTATTGCTCAGTCTTGGCAAATATGCCCCCAATATGGTTCAATGCCAAGCTGTCAGTTTCAAACTCTGCTGCGGCACGCTTCAAATATGAAGTGCTTGTGCCATGCTCACCCTTGGCATAAGCTTCTTCAGCCTTAACCAATAGTTCTTGCAAACGCTCATCCTGCAATCCCTTGTCCTGCCCCTGAATATTTACGCTGTGTAGCATTTTTGCAAATTCTTGTAAGACCATGGCAAGCGTGTTTTCCTTGCCCTGTTGATAAGTTAATGGGGATTTTTTGTATGGATAAAATTGTAATAAACCTTTTATATAAGGATGGTTAGATATTTCATCTAATGTTGCATTAATTTGCTTTTCCATATTCTTACTGTTTGGAATATGCGACAAATTACCAATATTACGCAAAGCAATGCTAACAGATTCCAGAGACTTATCCACTGCATTGTCTTGCAAGTATGTTCTGGAACGGACTAAATGTTCGCGTATGTCCTTGGGTATGTCCATATTAACCTCAGTTTTTCCAATGTTTAAGAACTTCTTCACAGTTGGCATTTAAAATGTCAAGTGCAGCATTTGGCATAAGCATATGCACGCTGTCACCTTGGCACCAAATGTTGCGAATGTAGGATGCACTAATGTCTAAGCGCAATAATGGCAAATAATAAAAACGTGCACCATGCTCAAAGGTTGTCATGAACTCCGAACCATTTTGGGCAAGCTTTGCATCAGGCCAAATATTTTTTGCTTCATCAATAGCCATTCTAAGGTCAGTGCCAGCCCTTGGAACCACAGCTATGTCTGCCAAGGTAGGCAACTCAAGCCCCCTGTGCCATTGGGGTATTGTAGAAAAATCCTCACCGCCCACAATGAATAAAATTCTGGCCCTGGGGTATTTTTGCTTGTAAATACTCAATGTATCATAAGTATATGATGGGCCAGCTCGCTCTTGCTCCAACTCGTTTATGTAAAGACCATCTATACCTTCGATGGATGCTTTTAACATGGCTAAGCGTAATTCAAATGGTAATATTCCATGATTGGATTTATGCGGAGCAACGGAGCATGGTATAAGGTCAAGCCTAGTTAAAGGAATTGGTAGTAATTTACACTGTAAAATTTCAATGGCAAGGCGGATATGCCCAATATGAACGGGATTAAAACTCCCACCAAGTATTCCAATATGCATAAGCTACCTTTTGAGTTGTTTTATGGTTGCTTGGTGTGCGTGGGCAAGAATAAAACAAATATTCATATATTGTTTGTTTTGCACCGCTATCGCCCTTTCTTCCTTCTGCCAGAAGGTTGTTTGGCTTGTCAGCCATTAGTCCGTGTAGATTTTGTTGGCTTCGCCGCCTTAATTGGTCTTTCATCTCTGTTAGTTCTTGGCGCATTGCCTTTATCACCTTTCTTAGGCATCTTGCCCATGGTAGGTATAAGTATTCTATGTTGTCTTAACCTATCGGCATCACTTCTTGCAACATATATACTTTGCCCCTTGGCATCAAGCCCACAATAATACATGGCCGTTGCCACTGTTCCTGGTGTTGGTATAAAACACTGTACTTGCTTTGGCTTCCAACTTCTTTTCTCAAGCCACTTTGCAAGCTCTTGCATTTGGGCATCTGTGCAACCCGGAAAGGCACTCATAAGATATGGCACCACATATTGTTCACGTCCTGCCTTATTGCTTTTGGCGTAAAAGGCCTTCAAAAAAAATTCAAAGACTTGAACAGAGGGTTTGCGCATGTGATTTAGGACCAATTCAGAACAGTGTTCTGGTGCAATTTTTAGCTGACCACCAGTAAATTCACAGGTATAGGCATTGATGGCCTCTGGTTCATGCATGGCAATGTCTGCACGAATTCCACTAGCAACTCGCACATGTTTAATGCCATCCATCTGACGAATACTGCGCAATAATTCCACATGTTTTTTTTGCGGTGTAATAAAAAATTTACACACCTTGGGGTGACAACATGATTCTCGCTTGCACACTTCCCCAGAATTTTTTTCCAAAGCACAATAACCTTGCCACATATTGGCAGTGGGCCCGCCAACATCAGAAATGCTACCAGAAAAATTCTTTTTCTTGCTCATGTTATGAGCTTCAGCCTTAATGGATTTTGCTGAGCGTGAACTTATGCGCCTGCCTTGATGTAAGGCCAGTGAACAAAATGAGCAACCGCCACCACAGCCACGATGACTGGTAATGCTTGTGCGCAGCATTACCTCGGCAGGAATACTTTTGTCATAGTTAGGATGTGCCGCTCGTTGGAATGGTAAAGCATAAAGCTCATCCATTTGCTTTTCATTTAGAATATTAGCAGGCGGTGCAATTATTAAAGCTCTATTTTCATACATTTGAACGGCATAGGTGCGAGTGTGCACTTGACGCTCAAGCTCAAGAGTTGCTTGCAAAAGCAATGATTTTTTTTCAAGTATGGCCACATGAGTTGGTAATTGTAAATAAGAGCTATCAATATTGTCGGTGTTTTTACTCATCCAAGCAGTGCCTGCAATATGAGCAAGTTCTTTTTGCTTTGCGCAATGTTTTGCAATATTGAGTAAGGCAAGCTCACCCATACCATAAACCAATAAGTCGGCCTTGGCATCAAGTAGTATGGAGCGGCGCAAGCTATCACTCCAAAAATCATAATGACTTATGCGGCGCAGTGAGGCCTCAATGCCACCAAGTACAATGGGTAATTTAGGAAAAGCCTTGCGAGCAAGGTTTGCATAAATAATGCTAGCCCTGTTGGGCCGTGCACCGCACTCGCCACCAGGTGTGTAGGCATCATCATGGCGCTTTTTACGAAAGGCAGTGTAATGCGCAAGTTGAGAGTCCAAAGCACCAGCTGTAATTCCAGCAAAAAGGCGTGGTCTGCCCATGCGCATGATATCATCTGTGTTTTGCCATTTGGGCTGAGCGCAAATGCCAACTCTAAAGCCATTTTCAACTAACATTCTACCAAGCAAGGCAACCCCAAAGGCTGGGTGGTCCACATAGGCATCGCCAGTGATGAATAAAATATCTAACTCAGTCCAGCCAAGAGCATTCATCTCTTGGCTGGACATGGGTAAAAATGTAGGTTGTGCCAATGGTTTTTTTGCCATGACAGCCTAATTAATTATTTAGAAGCAGGTGGCATAATAAGCATATTGCCACCGGGGTGATTTTCAGCAGGAGACATGCCTTGGTCTACTGCACGGCCCTCTGAGTCACCAGCAGAGTTGGGCATGGATTTTGAGGCTTTGTCTTTTTTCATGTCATTCATGTGTTGTTGTTGGAAGGCCATCCATTCCTTAACGCTAACGACATTGTTATTATTTGAGTCAATTATATCAAATACATTTGACTTCATGGTGGGGTAGAGGGCTTTGAATTCTTCCAAAGTTACTTCTGCATTGTTGTCCTTATCCATTTTATTATACTTTTCCTGAGCATTGGCAGGGGCTTTTGCATTGCCAGGCATAGCATGAGCTTGTGAAGTTAAGCCTAGTACAAGCATAAGTGCTAATGTAGTTTTTTTCATTTTCAGACTCCTTTGTCTTATTGTTTTATGAGCTTAAACGAGCTTCTACAATATTAATAATGGTGCGATCCATGTCTTTCATACCTTGTGTAGAAATGCTCTCTAAGTTTCTTACAGTATTTTCTATGCTCTCGTCTACAATTCCCTGTAGCTCAGGATAATGACCCTCAAGTGCTAGCAAAGCTGCATGACAAGCTTCCATGGCGGCAGTACCAACTTTTAAGGCGCAAGTATCCTTTGCGCCATCGCAAATCATGCCAGCAAGATTGCCAAGTATGATGGCCATGGCGTTGGCTGCTTTGTTAATGTTTTCAGAAAGCAAATAAACAAGGCCAGCAGCAGCACCAGCACCAGCACAAGCTGTGCAACCACAAACGGGGCTTAAGCGACCAAGTCTGCTTTTAATGTAGCTTGTGGAAAGGTGGCTAAAGGCAAGGGCTTTTGCCGTTTCATCAGAGCTTTTATCAGACACTTGAGCCATCATGGCAATGGGTATAATGGCAGTTAGGCCATGATTTCCACTGCCAGCACTACTCATGACTGTCTCTTTTAATCCGCCCATTCTAGCATCAGCGGCGGCGGCAGTATAAGCTTTTATGCGCAAAGATTGTGATGCAAGGTCCTTACCAGCTGGCAATAGCGGCACACATTTTATAATGGTTCGCCCAGTTTGCAAACCAAGGGGATTTTTTAATCCCTTAAGGGCCATGTCCATGTTCATCCTTGCACCGTGTAATAAATAATCCACATCTTCATTGGTTATACTATCCAAAACTTGCATGAGCTGTGAATAAGGCATTTTGCGAATTTCTGCTGTAATATCAAGTTTGTTTTCAGATGATTGCATCTTATTTGGTGCGCATTGAACTATACTATCATCAAAGCGCACTTCAATAATTTCGTCATGTTGACCTTCAATAATACAAGTGGCTTTATGTCCTTTGCTGTCTTCAAGCTCAGCATGAATATAGACTCCATGGTGTGTGGCATCAGCTTCGATGCTTATGATATGCTTATCCAATAGTTTAACAGCAAGGGGCAAAGTGTCTGGTCCACAATCTTTTAACACTTCAAGGCCATAGGCAGAGTTACCTTGAATAATGGCAAGGGCTGCGGCAATATTGTTGCCCTTCATACCTTCAGTTCCGGGTATGCCGACAGAGGCGCCGTTTTTAAATATGCCATCACTAACAATTATATGAGCTCGTATAATGTTATTACTTAAACATTCTTTTGCCCTAGCCACTGCCAAGGCCACAGCTCCAGGTTCAGTACAGCCAAGGGCTGGCTTGACCTCAGAAGTCAGAAATTGATTTAATGTAAAAGGTAGTTTTTTCATAAACTGTTTTATTATAAAGTTAAAATTTATTTATACTGGGTTGCAAATACCAAAATGTGGCCTTGTATTGTCAATCAAGCAATGCTTACTTGGCAATGGGCAAAAAATCAATATACAAATGGGCAAACAAGACTGGTTTGAATTATCTTGTATAAAATATAATTTAGCAAAAATTTTTCTTGTGCTTTGAATTGTATGAATAGAGTTGTACAATTTTTTTAGCGTTTTTTTTGTCTTTATAGTAATTTTATTTTTATGATAACTGACTTGTGCAGGACTATATATATGATTTTTTCAAGCTTGTATATGGACATCTAGGTAAGTAATATGCAATATTTGCAAATAAATAAATAAACATTTATCACTTATGCCTTGACCATATAGTCAAGGTGACTTATTTATAATGTATTATGAATTGGGACTGGGATAAATTACAAGAAAAACGGCAGAGGCAGTCGCGTTCGTTTCCACCCTCAAATGATGGTGACAACGGTAAATCTGGCGACAATGGTGGGGACGGTGGCAATAATAATCGTCAACCTCCCATCAATTTTAAAAAATTTCCAGAAAATCCCCTAAGTGGCAAATTTAACGCGCCCAGCAGAAAGGGGATGTGGTTAATCCTTGGTGGCCTAGTTTTTGTTTGGCTACTATCTGGTATATTTATTGTAAATCCTGATGAAGAGGGCGTTGTATTGCGCTTTGGCGAATATGTACGATCCGTCGGACCAGGTCCACATTATCACCTACCTTCACCCATTGAAACTGTATACAAACCAAAAGTCACGCAGGTTTTGCGTGGTGAGGTTGGCTTTCGTTCAGTGGGACAAGAGCGAGCTTTTAAGCAGGGGCAATTGCGTACTGTACCTGAAGAAGCATCCATGCTTACAGGTGATGAAAATATTGTAAGCGTACAATTTAGTGTACAATATAAGATTTCAGATCCTGTGGAATATTTGTTTAATGTTATGGACCAAGCTGCAGTTGTTCGCAATGCAGCAGAGGCTGCCATGCGTGAAGTTATCGGCAAAAGCTTAATTGATTCAGCTATTACCGATGGTAAAATTAAAATTCAAAGTGATGCCACTGAGCTTTTACAGAATATACTTAACCGCTATGAAATTGGTGTGCAAATTATTGCAGTGCAATTGCAAGATGTGCATCCTCCTCAAGAAGTTATTGATGCATTTAAGGATGTTGCCTCAGCTAGAGAGGATAAAAGCCGCATTATCAACGAGGCAGAAGCCTATCGTAATGAGCTTTTACCAGTGGCTCGTGGTCAGGCAGCAGAGCTTGAAAACCAAGCACAATCCTATAAAGAAACACGACTTCAAAATGCACAAGGTGAATCTGAGCGTTTTTTAGCCTTGCTTTCAGAATATGAAAAGGCCAAAGATGTTACAAGAAAGCGTCTCTATTATGAAGCCATGGAAGACATACTTAGCAATGCCACTGATAAAATAATTATTCCTGAAGGCACAGCTGAAAGAATATTACCATTCTTGCCACTACAACAAGGCGCCAGCAGAGCTAAGCCTGCCGCCGCAGGAGGAGCAAACTAATGAATAAAAATCCTCTTAGCATAGTTATTGGCTCATTTGTGCTGGTTCTTGTAATATGGCAAAGCTTTTTTACAGTGCATGAAACTGAAAAAGCTCTAGTATTACAGCTAGGTGTACCAAAAGATACTATTTATGGTCCTGGGCTTCATTTTAAATTGCCCTTTATTCAAAACATTATGTTTTTTGATGCGCGTATTTTAGACTACGATGCAAGGCCAACAGAAGCTTTTACAGTGGATAAAAAAGCTATTGTTTTAGATAATTATGCGCGTTGGCGCATAGCTAATCCTTTGCAGTTTTATCGTACCATGCGCACAATTCCTGGTGCTCAAGCACGACTTGATGACGTAGTATATTCACAATTACGCGCGCTTGTGGGCGGTTATACTTTAACAGAGGTTGTATCCACCCATCGTGCTCAAATTATGGAAGAAGTAACAAAACGAGTTGCTGACCTTATGGGAGGTTTTGGAGTGGAGGTTGTTGACGTTCGTATTAAGCGTACAGACCTTCCAGCTGAAAACCAAAGAGCAATTTTTGATCGTATGCGAGCTGAGCGTGAACGCCAAGCCAAGCAATATCGTTCAGAAGGCGTTGAGGAATCAACAAGAATACGTTCAGATGCTGACCGCCAAAGGGCAATCATCTTAGCAGAAGCTGCTAAAAAATCTGAAATTATACGAGGCGAAGGTGATGCCATTGCAGCAAAAACTTATGCAGATGCATTTGGAAAATCACCTGAATTTTTTGAATTTCAACGAGGACTTGATACCTTGCGCAAATCACTACGCAGTAATAGTCGTATAGTTCTTTCACAAGATAATCCTGTCCTCAAACCCCTACAGTAGGGCGATAATAAGAGATAGTATGTCCTCATTTCTAGAAGCATATGAGCGAATTAAATTCGCTACACACACTCGTACTCAAGTGGAACTAGCTCAAGTATTAGAAATTAGACAATCAAGTATTTCCGATGCTAAAAGACGTAATTCTGTGCCTGCAGATTGGATTATGAAATTATTCGAAAAGTTTGGTCTAAATCCTGACTGGCTTAAACAAGGTGTTGGGCCGATGTACTTGCGTACTGAACAAGGCTACCAACCACAAGAAGCCCCAGCTGGTGGCTTGGCTGAAGATCCAAATTACTATGGTGACCCATCAGCTAAAAGTATTATTTTAACTGTACATGGTATGTCCTGTGAATATAAAGACAATGCTAAGCAACCACCACAATTGCCACAAGTTGGTAAAATTTCATTACCTTTGAGTTTTGCTGAATCTAACATCACAGTATTGCGCATGGACGCTCCTAATATGGAACCAAGTATCACTCGCAATGCTTATTTGGGTGTCGATACCACAGCAACTGTGCCTATTTCTGGCACACTATATGCTTTATACTCACCTCATGAAGGTGTGGTTATTAGACGCTTGTTTTTGGATGATAATGCAAATAAATACTTATTGCGTTCTGAAGCTTCTGGTTATCCAGAAAGTACAGTGGATGTTAAAACTTTAACCTCACGCATTATGGGGCGTGTGGTTTGGGTTTTTCAAGAATTATAAAATAAAATTAGTTAAACAAAAAGGGAGCGCAAGCTCCCTTTTTGTTATAACAAACCCCCTTAAGGGGTTTGTGCCGCCTAAGGCAGACAAGCTGCCTTGGCAGTAAGGCACGAAAATCAAT
>CAYJOP010000024.1:0-23602 GCA_964371835.1 uncultured Desulfovibrionaceae bacterium | reverse complement strand
GGTTGGATTGGTTTTAAAAAAAGGATAAAGAATTTAATAATAAAATTATTAAATTCAAATTCATAATATGAAGCAGGAAAAAAATTAAATAAAATAGGTAATATGATGGCACAACTTATTTTAATTTTAGGAATGCATAGAAGTGGTACAAGCCTGCTCTCACGGTCTATGACAGTATTTGGCGCAAACCACAGTAAGCATACAAAAAATAAAGTAATTTCATGTGGGGCAGCTAATAAAAAAGGCTATTGGGAAGACAATGATTTTATGAATCTTAACAACAAAATACTAAAAGTTGTTAACCAGAAATGGTCATCTGTTAAGCCCTTGTATCAAAGTGATTTTAATAAAATATTCAAAACTGAGTATTTTGACGAAGCTAAAGCGCTGATGACCAAAAAATTTTCAGAGCATGATTTTATAGCCTTAAAAGAACCTCGTATCACAAAACTCTTGCCATTTTGGAATAAAGTCTTTGAGGAGTTGGCCATTGATGTTAAATATGTTTTTGCCATTCGTCATCCGTTTAACGTTTCACAATCATTAAGAAAACGAAATGATTTTTCTTTAGCCTACGGTGCACATTTATGGTACAGCTATAACCTTTTTGCCTTGCAAGAACTTGCAGGCAAGGAGGTGTTTTTTGTAGATTATAATGTTTTTTTGGATGATACTGAAAATACTTTGCAACGATTAAGTACTTTTTTGGATAAGCCAATTTCACTAGAGGACAAGAACATTTTTCTTAATAGTTTTATAGATAAAAATCTTTGCTCCTTTAGCGGAGAAGAAGATAGTACTAAAATTGCACCTACTTATGTAAAATTATATAGTCTTTTAAGTTCACATGTAAGTCCTTTTCAGGTGGATTTAACTGAGTTAAAAACATACTTAAATTCGTTTGAACAAGTCAATTATACTTGTTTAAATTCATTGCACGCTGAAAATTTACGATTAAAAAGAGAGGCTCACAAAGGCTCCTTTCTTCAAAAAATTTCAAGGTTTTTCAAATTTAGTCAATAAAATTAAATTTTTTCAAAATACTATTTCGATGTAAATACCTATAGACTTACGGCATTAAACTGATTATTTATCTAGAGCAAGGTGCTTAAAGATGAACTCTAGAATATTTAAGGATATTTTACTTGAGTAAAACAAAATACATTACGCCGCCACGCTCCCATGTAAACCTTGAAATGCGCCTTGCCAAAAATGGGCACAAAAAGCAATGGACCTAGAATCGCAGACAACGTATTTTCATACTTACAAGAATACGCTCTTAGAAAAATTAACAAAAATGAAAAAGTAGCACAGCTAAGCAGGACAATTAAGCAGGGCAATAAAATTGGTTAATTGTCTTTTAAATAAAATGGAATATATTGACGTGCTTAAATGAATCATGGAACAAGCTTAAAAGTTATCTTAGAAATATGAAAAAAATATTCTTACATATAGGTTCAGGAAAAACTGGAAGTACAGCAATTCAATATGCTCTTCAAGACTTTCAAGATAGAGGATTGTTAAAGAAACACGATTTTGATCTTCTTTGGAGGGATTTGCCCATATTGATAAATACAATCAAAGAAAAAAATCCTAAGAAACCAAAATTTAATGATTTACTAACTTTCATTGAAAAGTTCCTGTATAGCACCAAGAAAAATAATATAATTATTTCTTGTGAGGCTCTTTTTCGAGTTTTGCATTGGGGAGATCTTTTTTTTAGTGAGTTAGCTAAAATATTTCAAGACTATGATGTAAAAATCCTTGCATATTTGCGCCGTCAAGACTACAAGATAGAGAGTTCTTGGGCGCAAGGTTGCAAGTTTTTAAGATCGCCCGAAAAGCTACTCATCCCCAAGCATTCGCAGCCTTACAAAGTCACTTTAGATAGGTATGCGCAAGCTTTTGGCAAGGAAAATATTACTGTTCGCATTTATGATCGTAATAAATTATATAACAATGATTCTAGGGCAGACTTTTTACAGTGGGCAGGCTTAGAAAAACTTATTTCAGAGCTTGGAGATAGTTATAGCAACCCATCTTTGTCGCCTGTTAATTTGCGTATTCGTCTTTCATATATGCGTCAAAATATGCTTTCTGATGAACTAAAAGCGAAACGACATAAAGAATTACAAACTCAAGCATCTGGATTAGATAAAATTCCAATAAATCTTACACACGATTTACGTATGACCAAACGAGGTATAAATGCAGATATGAATTTTTGCAGGACTTTGAATGAATTGCTTGCTCTTGAAAAAACTCCTCAAAAGAATACTCATGCCTATATTAACCTTGAAAAGCGCAAAGCTTATCTAGAAAGCTGTAAGAAAGAAAATGATGCTATTGCCCGTGAATACTTGGGATTAAAGGACGGAGTCCTTTTTGGTGATGAGCTGCCAAAAGAAACCATCTCTCTTACAAGCCCAAGTACCGACGATTTGGTAACTTCCTTTTTACCCATTTTTGTGCATTTGACTCAAAGAATTGAAGAATTAGAAGATGAATTAAGAAGACGCAAAAGAATTATAAATTTTTGTAAAAATATTGTTTTAAAAATAAAATCCTTTATTACAAGAAGATAATATATAAAAAGAGAATAAATAATGTCAGAAAAAAAATATCTTACCGCGCCGCGCTCGCACGTTACTCTTCCCATGCGTCATAGTAAAAATGGACACAAGGGGGCAGTTTTTTGGTTTACAGGTTTATCCGGTGCAGGAAAATCAACCATTGCCCACGGTATTGAAAAAATTTTATTTGAGCAAGGCAAGCAAGTTATTGTGCTTGATGGTGATGTAATTCGGCATGGCCTTTGTGTAGACCTTTCTTTTAGCCCTACAGGTAGAGCTGAAAATATTAGACGCATTGCGGAGCTTGGTGCCATATTTGCTAAGCAAGGTTTTATTTGCCTATGTGCTTTTATTTCTCCGTTAAAAATTTATAGAGAGATGGCTCAGGCTATTATTGAGGATAACTTTCACGAAATATATATCTCCTGTAGCCTGGAGGAGTGCGAAGCACGAGATGTGAAGGGGTATTACAAGCTTGCGCGAGAAGGTAAAATTAAAAATTATACTGGTATTTCTGCGCCGTATGAGGAGCCAGAGGATGCTGCCCTTGTTGTAAATACAGAAAACCGAAGCATCGAGGATTGTGTTGCAAAGGTACAATCCTTTATTGAAAGTAAAGTTAGGCTTTAACTTTCTTACTTAGAGTCTAGCACAATATGTCCATAAAACAATATAAACCGTCTTTTTATAGACATGCATGCTCAATAGCAAACATTTTTCACAACAAAATAAAAATACTAATATATTGCGAATAATATCAAAAAAATTGCAATTACGTTGGTAACTACGCAAGGTTCTATGACAATGGATTTACCTCGCATTTTATTTTTTAATATCAATGGATCAGGCATGGGCCATATGAACCGCTGCTTGTCTTATGCAAGGCCTTTACGTGGTAAGGCTGAAGTGACATTTTTTTCATTAGCTTCTGCTGTCGAAATAATTGAAGATATGGGCTTTGATGCCGAATATTATGTATCACAATTTTGGAGTACCAATAGCAATTACATTTGGAATACGGAGCTTGCTTTTCGTCTATCCATGGTACTTGAGCATGTCCAACCGCAAGTTATAGTTTTTGATGGAACGTGGCCATATCAAGGATTTTTAGGTGCTTGTAAGACTTATGGTAAAGCCAAGCTTGTATGGTCAAAGAGAGGGCTTTTCAAGGACGGTGTGCAAAAAACACCCGTAAATGAGCAACTTTTTGATCTTATTTTAGAACCAGGTGAGCTTGTAGAAAACTTGGTAGAAGCAAGCAAACCCCTAAAAAACACAACATCCAAACTCAAGCTTGCCCCAGTAACCCTGCTCAGAGAAGATGAAATCTTAGATAAAGCCAGTGCGAGGCAAGAGCTTGGCCTTTGCCTAAGTACAAAGTATGCACTCTTAAGCCTTGGACCTGGCAATTTACGAGATGTAAATGATCTTGGGCACAAGTGCATAGCAATATTGCAAGAGCTTGGTTACACCGTTGTCGTGGCTTGCGCTCCCATCTCTGTGAATGATATTTCCTTACCTCAAGGGGTTTTACCGCTGTCGGTATATCCATTGGTACGAGTCATGCGAGCTTTTGATGTTTTTATGGGGGCTGCTGGGTATAATACTTGCTGTGAGGTGGTTCAAACTCAGATACCTACAGTACTTTTACCAAATACGCTCTTAGCTGATGACCAAACTAGGCGAGCGCATCTTGTGGCTAAGAATTCGCCTACTGTTGTATGTTTAAGTGAAAAAAAGAAAGATTTACAAAAGGCATTAGATGACGTATTGAACCTACAATGGACATTGCAAAGTACACTGCAAAATACCTTACACATGGGCGGTGCAGAAGAAGCAGCAATGGCATTACTGGGATTATCGAAAAATTCAATGCCAAAGCAACCTGCAACCTTACCAAAACATATCTGGAATACAGGTCCCCCATGGAAATTTATTTTAAAATATACATGTGTTTCCACCATGTTACAATATCGCTTTTGGCATAAAATCTTCTATCCTTATTTGAATTTATGGGGCATACGTAAGATAATGCGTCCTAGCGGATGGCAAGTGGATTTAAAACATGCTTTAAGCTCCGAGCGGAAAAAAACACTTTTGCTCTGGTCTGAAGGGCTTTGCAAAGAAGAACAACGCAGACTTTGTCAAAATGTACAAGAATATTTGCAAGAGTATTCAGAATACATTCCGGTTTTGGTTACAGACATGTCTGATTTTGCATATTTTTCTCGCTTGCATTGGTTGGTGGAATATTTACCGAAGTTAAGAATGCAATCTGATGCAAATTATAAAGAGCAAAAACGTGCGTACCTATTGTGGAGATATGGTGGAGAAAAAGTTCTCTTGCAACATATCGCAGCAAAAAAATATTAAAACTTTTTAGTTTATTTATTCGATACTGTTTAATTATATGTCCAAAGTTTGCATCAAATTTTTAATAAAATTCCTCTTTCCGTTAACCGTAAGATTACGAATTTAAATCTGCAACAAGGGCTTTCAAAAGTTTGCATTTTCGGTTGAAAATGCGCAAGGTTTTATAAAATGACTACACCTTTAAAATGTGATATATTACATGATGTAACCGTGTTGCCGGGAGAAGGAAAACTGCATGGCAATACCCTTGCTAATAGGTATGCCTTAGGAGCATTTATAAACCATAAACCCTTAGCACAAGTGCATATATATGGAGCTAAACCTCGCACACGACAGTTGCCTGAGGTTTTATTTGAGGAAAGTTTTGAAGAACCTGCTATCTATGGAGGGATTTTTTTTCATACTTTTGGACATTTTATTTGTGAGACATTACAACGTCTTTGGTATGCAAAAAAACATCCCCATTTACCCATCGTATGGGTAGGAGGTGTAAATACATATCGACACCTAAGCTCGGTACCTGAAACTCACCAAAATTTTTTTTCTTTTTTGCAGATAAAAAATAAGCATATTTTCTTACAAAAACCAACACTTTTTAAAACATTACACATTCCAGAGCCTGGCTTTGGGATTAATGCTTTTTTGCATCCAGAACATGCCAATGCCTTAGTTTATAAAGAGTTTAAAGTACAAAAAGGTAAGTATGTGTACCTTTCAAGGGCAAAGTACAAGGGATGCAGCAATGAACACGAACTTGAAAACATGCTTAAAGATTTAGGCTGGATTATATATTACCCTGAAGATTTAAGCATGGAAGAACAAATTAAAATGCTTGCTAGTTCTGAAGTATGCCTTATGATTGCAGGTTCAGCCCAACATTCTTTGCTTTTTACAAAAAATTCACAAACCAGATATATTGTTATTCCGCGAATAAACAGTATAACGTATCAAACTATAGCTGCGCTTAAATCTGATAACTATTTTATTTTAAATACGACCTTAAAAAGACTAAGCAAAAATTATAAAAGAAATCTTTCTGTTTTCTCTGTGGACGTGCAGCAAATAAAAGATATTATCATAAAAACTGATAATTTTAAAAAAATAGAACATTTTCAAGACTTAGTCTCTCCCAATAACATGCTTTCTAAAAAGTATTACGAAGTTCCAGCGTGTTATCGAACAAACCCTTGCCATATTTCAAAGCATGATGCTCTTTTTTATCAAGCCGTGCACCTTTATAAAAATAATTATTTTGAACAGGCATATACCTTGTTTTTAGAATTAAAAAATGAAAAAATGCTTTTGCCCTATATGTATGAAAGATATTTTCAAACTTTGCAAGCATGCAATAAGAAACTGCAGTTAGGTATCTCACTTGAAGACGAGAGAAAAACTCTTGAAATTTCTGCTAATCGTATTGAAGTAGAGCGTGACCCCAAAAATAGTTACAAGCTGTTGAACTTTATTAAAGCATTACGCCTTTTTGAGCAGCACGATATGGCATTAAAATATGCAAGTATATTAAAAAATATAGAACCTGAATGGACTGAAGTTTATAAACAATTATCTTTGATTTACGAAGGAAAAAATGATTTGCAAAAGTCCATTGTTTTTGCCGAAAAATCAATTGTTAGAGAAAAGAAAAATATTACTAACTATCTTCATCTTTTGCGTCTTTATCATAAACAAAATCAAAGCGAAAAAATTTTATCCACTTTAATTAATGCCATTACTATTAATTCGACATGGAAAAATCAACTTATTTTTACTGCCAGTAAATACCTCAATAGCCAAAAACTTTACGATTGTATTGTTGAAGCTAATATATTAAATAAAGATGCATTACATACATTGCAACGTGAAATAAAAATATCAAATCAAAAAATTTATGCATCTCGTGTGCAAACCTATACAAATGTTTTGTTACAACGCTGGCTTAAGAAAAAATCATTTGACGCTTTTCATGCAAAACATTACATGGAAGCTGAATACAGAGTAAAAAAAGTTATTGTCAATAATCCCAATATTTCATGGGGCCATTATATCTTGGCTCGCATACAACAAGTTTATGGTGACTGTAATTTGGCACTGGAAAATGTAAAAAAGGCGATTAGCTTAGATCCCACAATTTTATATTATCATGTGTTTGCACAAGAGCTTCAAAAAAATCTATGATTGACTTTTAAACCATATCAATACATTTTAATCACAGCTATTTGTTAAAAAACATTAAAATCATCACTACTTATGTATAAAAATCGCTATGCCTTACTTACTGTAGATACAGAAGCCTTACCGCATCGAGCTTCTGAAAACCATGTGCAGCGGCTTATGTGGGGTAGGCACGATAATGGCACAGCTGGCATTATGGAAATGTGTGCCATTGGTGATAGCTTTGGTGCAAGGCATGTTTTTTTTGTAGATATGTGCGCTTGCTTAAACTATTTCAAAGAGGTCGTTGAAGTTGTTCAGTGGCTAGATGCAAACGGTCAAGATGTGCAGCTGCACGCACATCCCGAATATTTACCGCTTGAATTTTTACAAAGGCATGGATTTCCCCTTATACGCAGAAAAATGATGCGTATGGATAGGTGTAACCTTAGAAGAAGTATTTTTGTTCTTAGGCATTTTTCTGAGCGCATGAGTAAAATACTTCAAAGACCTGTGCGTGCCTTTAGAGCTGGTTCTTTTAGGTGGAATAGAGGCACACTTTTGGCACTTGAAAGATGTAATATTCCATTATCCTTTAATAACTCCATGCAAGCTTTTGCTAGAGGAAGAAATCTATACAGTATCCCACAAAGCTCCTCCTATCGTTGGTCCAATGGAATTTATGAAATTTCCGTGACCGAACAAGAGCGGTTTTTAAAGTCAGGGCATTGGGATCGTTTGCAATATCCTCAATCTACTTTTTTGAATGTTACTCCTCCTTGGCTTTCTTGTTTGCCTTATACCTTGAAGCGTACTCATGATTTTTTAGTGGTTTTATTACACTCTTGGTCTTTTTTATATATGGATAAAAATGGCTTTTTCACTTATAAAGATGAAAGACGTTTGGAGCTATATCATACTTATCTTAAAAGGTTAACTAAGGACTATGATGTTATTACCACTGCTGAATTGTTAGATTTGCTTGAAAGTGGAAAAATAACCCCAACTCATACCGAAGACATAGATAAGGTTGTTGATACGAGGAAACCAAGAAAGAGACCAGCAAAAATGCGTCAACGTAAAAAAATAATAGGCTGAATTTACATTGTTTTTTCATAAAATACGCAAAAAATTTACTTTGCAGAATTTGCAAAAACTTTTAAATCAACGCCCTGTTCGTTCCTATATTCCCGATGCTAATTGTTTGCTTTATGTAACGGCTAATTGCTTGCCTTATCATGTTAGTGGCTATACAACACGTACCCATGAGTTGCTTTTGGCACTTGGCAAAGAGGGCATCACAGTACATGCTATTACAAGGTCTGGCTATCCTTGGGACCACGCTCCCACCGTTTGTGAGGCTGGCCCAAGCTCAACGCATTATCAAGGCGTACACTATCACCACAGCAAATATCCGCGCAAACTTTTAAGTTTAACTTCCTTCGTAGAAAAGTCTGCACATTATATAGTAAAGCAAGCGCAAGAGCATAAAGTGGCTTGCATACAAGCTGCATCAAACTATGTAAACGCACTTCCTGCATTAGTGGCAGCACGCTGGCTTAATATTCCCTTTCAATATGAAATGCGTGGGCATTGGGAACTTTCTCGTGCGGCTCAAAAAAAAATATATGCAAAATCTCATGCTTATGATTTAGGACTATGCTTGGAACAATTTGTGGTTCAAAATGCAGAGCGAGTCTTTTTTATATCTGAGGCATTAGCTAGCTTTATGCAATTGCAAGTGGATAATAACAAGGTATGTTTGCTACCTAATTGCGTGGATAATAAGCGCATATACCCCATGGGGCAAAAAGCCACAGACTTGCATATGGGCTATGCTGGTGCATTGGTAAGTTATGAGGGTTTGGATATACTTTTATATGCACTTAATAAGCTTGTGCAGGCAAAAAGAGATGTTTTTTTGCATATTATTGGTGATGGCCAGGTCAAAAAAGATTTGGAAAATCTCGCACAAGATTTGGGCTTGCAAAACCACGTTCGCTTTTATGGTAAATTATCTCCTGAAGAAGCAAGGCAACATCTTGAAAGATGCGCCTTGGTTTGTATTCCTCGTGCACCATTGGATGTATGTAAGATAGTGCCGCCCTTAAAGTTGGTGGAGGCTATGGCACTTGGAAAAACTTTAGTTTTACCAAAGTTGCCAGTTTTTCGTGAAGAAGCAAGACAAGTGCCTGTATTCTTTTTTGAAGCTGGAAATATAGAAAATTTGACATATGTTTTGGATAAAGCCTTAAGTAATACCCAAGATCTGAATTTGCGTGGTCAAATCTGCCAAAAGTATGTTTTAGAACATAGGCAGTGGAAACATTTTATCAAAAAAATAATGCCCCAAGCGAAATAATTATATGATAGCTACAATAATACGTGCCATATCTAGCTATAAAAACTCACCTTTGTGCGTTCAGGAGGGTAAAGTCATCCATGGCCCATTTGGGAAGCTAAAAGTAGCGCTAATTACCGATGGCATGACTACGTTATCCTTTGCCGAGCAGTGCAGTATAAGGCAGTTAAGCCCCAATAATTATAAGGACATACTGAAGAATTGGCGGCCTGATTTTGTTTTTATAGAGTCTGCTTTTTATGGCGTGCAAAATAGCTGGCTTTATCATATAGCTAAGCAACCTGCATATATAAGACAAATAAAATCACATGCGCTTGAAAATGTCCTTAACTTTGCCAAGGACTTGAATATTCCTACAATTTTTTGGAACAAGGATGATGTTCCTTATTTTGATGCATTTTTGCATGTGGCAAAGCTTGTGGATTATGTGTTGACTGCTGATATAAACTTTGTGCCACTATATAAAGAAGCCGTGCGAGATGAGTCCAAGGTTCATGTACTTGCCATGGCTTATGAATCAAACTTTCATTCATTTACTGGTTTTGATTTTAAGGAATATGCACCTTGCTTTCTGGGGTCTTATTATGTAAAAATGTTAGACCAGCGGAAAATTTTTTTTGATAAGATGTTTAAGGCTTGTGCCAATGCACAAGTCACTTTACATGTGTATAACAGGCATAAAAAGCATCTTTTCCATGCTACGCATTTTAATTTTCCAAGGCGAGATTTTGTGCAGGTTCATGATCCTGTTCCTTATATGCAAACGCAAGATTTGTATAAACATTATGGCATTTCTATAAATGTAAACTCAGTAACTAATTCTGAAACCATGCTTTCACGTCGTTTTTTAGAAGTTTTAGCTTGTGGCGGGATTTTATTAAGCAATAACAGCCCAGTTGTACAAAAATATTTTTCAAAATACTGTCATTGTGTACAAACGGAAGAAGAAATTACTGAACTTTTGGCACGTTTAAAATTTGGCCCTTCTCATGAAGATAAATGTAGAGCTGAGGCTGGATCTCAATATGTTTTGCAAAACCATACTTGGCGTTGTCGCCTAGAGCAACTAGTTAATATGTTAAATATTTAAATCTAGCTGATAAGGATAAATGACTATGCTTGCTTTTATAGTACAATTTTTTTTCGTCATTATTGTAGGTGTATTTTGTATTTATACTTATTTAGAATGGCATCACGCCAAAGCTAATAAAAAAAGTTATAAAATTGATGAAATACTACCTACAGCTAGTATGGATGACCCAGAGTTGCCAACGGTAAGCGTGCTTTTGCCTATATATAATGAAGAAGCAGTGCTTGAGAGGATTATAAAATCCGCTTGTGACTTACGCTATCCCTTATCTAAGCTTGATATTTGGGTTTTAGATGATTCTCCACATGGTGGGAGCAAGCAAGCCCTTGAATTGGTTAAATCCTATGCCAGCAAGGGCATCTCTATTTTTTATGCAAAAAGAACAAGCAAGCGCGGCAGTAAAGCTGGAAATTTGGCTTTTGGCTTAACAAAATGCAGGGGTGAGCTTATTAGTATATTTGATGCTGACTATATTCCTCCGCCAGATTTTTTATTAAAAACAGTACCTTATTTTGCAAAAAAACGTATGGGATTTTTACAAACCAGTATAGATTATGGCAATAAGGAGCATTCTTTCCTAACACGTTTTCAAGCCATGATGTCAGGCCATAAAGAAAATATTACCAAGGGACAGGAGAAAAATAACCATGTAGCTTCTCTTACAGGAAGTTCTTGTATCTGGCGCCGAGAATGTATCGAGGATATTGGGGGTATAAAATCCGCAACTATTTGTGAAGATATAGACATGGGCATGCGAGCGCAGATTAACAACTGGAAATATAGCTTTATAACTCATGTAGTATCACTTGCAGAATTGCCAGAAAGTATGGCTGTTTTTAGAGTTCAAAGGGAACGTTGGGCTCGCGGACATATACAAAATTCTTTGCGGCATGCTCATAAAATCTTTGCCTTGGTTAACATGTCTATCTGGGCACGGATACAGGCCTTAGTATTACTTTTTGCCGCTGTTTTATTGGCATCCTTTTATATTATCTTGCTTTTAGCATTGCCCGTAGTTTTTTTAACAGATGATTTGGGAGTTTTTTTTAATCTGACTTGTACTGTTTTTCTTATTTCAACAATACTTTGGGTATATGGTTGTATGAGGAACTCTACACCGGCAAGCACTTCTGAACATAAGCAAAAACATTTCTTGCGTTACAGTTTGGGATATGTACTTATGTTTTTTCCCTTTTCACTTTATTATTTTTATGCTCTTTGTTCCGTGCTTATAAAGTGGCAAGGTAATTTTAACCGCACTCCTAAGGGAAAAAGCGCATCCGCACACCCTGCATTAAATGGTAGACTGTTATTTTTAGAAATATTTTCTTTTAATTACGCCTTGTTAAGCATTGTCTTGGGTATTGCTTATGCTAACTATTGGGTCTGTCTTTATGGGGCATTGGCTTGCGGTGGTTTTGGTTTAGGGCTTTATTTATCGTGGCGAGATACACAAAAAATTACTGCAAACTCACCGAAAAAACATATCTTTATAACAGGAGCTTCAGGGGCTATAGGTCAAGCATTGGCCTTAGAATATGCTGCACCTGAAATGCAACTTACTTTACATGGTCGTGATGCTAAGCGCTTAGAAAATTTAGCCAAACAGTGTGAGGATAAGGGCGCAACTGTACACATCAGCACCTATGATCTTAGTGATATAGAGAATATTCCCAGCTGGATAGCAGATGTTTGTGCCCCTAGCGTTCCTGATTTGTGTGTAGCCAATGCTGGTCTTATTTATCCCATTGATAAACAAAAAAACTATGAAAATATAGAAGAAACACAAGCTCTTTGGCAAGTTAATATCCTTGCAAATATTACTCTAATGGACTCCATGGTAGCTCAAATGCGCCAAAATGGGCATGGGCATATTGTTATTATTAGTTCACTTGCCAGTTATTTTGGCTTACCCACAGCCCCTAGTTATTGTGCCTCAAAGGCGGCTCTGCGAGTGTATGGTGATGCTCTACACAATCTTTTAAAACCTGAAGGTATCAGAGTCACAACTATTATGCCCGGAAGTATTGAATCGCATATGGTGGACGTTATTGGTAGATTTTTTGGTTTGGTGCTAACTCCCCAACAAGGTGCACGTCATATTGTTCGTGGTATTGCAAAAAATAAAGCTAGGTTGCTTTTTCCTTTTCCGCTTTCCATTGGTTGCTGGTCACTTTCAATTCTTCCCCATTGGATTGCTTTGCCCATAGTAAGGTGGCTTAGCCGTGTACTTTAGTTTTTATGCGGTACTGTTTTTGGCTTTTTTAGGGCTTGCTCTTGCTAGTGTTATGGAGCGCTTTATAAGGCCTAAGCCTAATTTGCAGCGTCCATTAGCTGCATGGGGTATTCACATTGGGCTGTATTTTTTAATTTATGGTCTTTTGGTATTAATTTTAGCCCGTCCATATTTTAGTTTTGCACTTAGCATGGCACTTATACTAACATTGGTGCTTATCAACAATACTAAATTACGCAATCTTGGCGAATCTCTCACGGCTCAAGATTATGAATTTATAACAGATATTATTATGTACCCACGCCTTTTTTTACCGTATTTTGGGGTGAAAAAATTTATGCAGGCGGCAAGTTGTTTTGTGTTAGCCTTGGTGGGTTTTTTTTATGAGCCAGTACCACCTGCAAGATTAGCATGGTCAGCACAAGGTGGTGCTATTGTAATACTTTTAGCTGTGGCTGGGTGTTGTCTTGTTTATGCTTATGCCCATACCTTTCCTACACGTTTTACAGCTCTGCCAACACGCTTTAAACCATTAGAAGATATGCAAAACTTGGGGTTATTTGCTACTCTTTGGGTGCATGGTTTTGCCATGCGTGCAAAACCAAATATACAAAGTTCACCGTTTATAACTATTCAAAAAGAAAACATAAATCCTTTACCTCATTTACTAGCCATACAAAGTGAGTCTTTTTTTGACCCACGCCCACTTGCTTCCTGTATTCGGCCTGAGTTGCTTGAAGCCTATGATTTATTGTGTGCAGAAAGTGTACAATATGGGGATTTACAAGTGCCAGCCTTTGGGGGAAATACCGTACGTACAGAGTTTTCCTTTTTAACGGGTCTTAGCTCAGAGGCTTTGGGAGCGCATCGTTTTAACCCTTATGTAGTTACTGCTAGTGGGTACGAAATCCCATCCCTACCGCTTATGTTGAAAAAATTGGGATATAATCTCATTTTCATTCATCCATATGTGGCAACTTTTTATAAGAGGGATAAAGTATTTAAGCATTGGAAGGTTGATACTTTTTTAGATGCTACCCATTTTTCACAAGGGCATCGTTATGGGCCTTATATTAGTGATATTTCCGTGGCGAAGACCATTTTACAATTGATTAAAAATGCGCAAGCACCAACCTGCATTTTTACTATTACCATGGAAAATCATGGCCCTTTACAGCTTGAAAGTGTGCGCAAGAAAGATATTGCAAAGCTTTATAATACGCCTCCACCTGAAGGCTTCGACGATATGACTGTATATTTGCGCCATTTGCGCCATGCTGATGGGATGCTTTCCTTGTTACACAAAGAGTTGCAAGAGCTTGAGTACCCAGCTAGTTTTTGCTGGTATGGTGACCATGTTCCCGTTATGCCAAAAGTCTACGATACTGTGCCAAATTTTGAAGCAAATACGAATTATATTATATGGAATAATAAATGCTTACAAAATATCCAACACCAAAATCCGCAAGCAAAGCATATGCTTTTACCATCCCATGAACTGGCTACGGTTTGGCTCAATCAGTCTTTATGGGTTGACCTGTAGTGGTTTAGATTGCTCAAAAAGCTCAGCTGTGTACCGCATTTGGCATGTCACTAACTATTTTACCAAGATAAAAATGGTAAAACATCTCTTTTTTGTATTCTTAATGATGTTGCATTCCCAGTTGGAATATTATCTTTGCCCCTAAGACCCCAAAGACCAAAGGCAGGGGGAGATTGTTGAGTTATTAATCCGCTCCATAATAAAGACTATTTTTAATTAGAGTTAAACCCGAATTCGCCCTTACGAGATAACATTACTTCCTTCTAATAATTTTCTCTAAGTATTATAAAATTATCTGTGGTAAATGTCGGATGAATTTCCAATAGAGTAAATTTGAAATGTTTGGCTAAATATTCTTGACCATTTTTGATGCAAATATCTTTTAATTTATCGTTTCCACCATGATTGTTTTGGCAATACTGACTCCATCAACTTAATTTCATAATGATCAGAGTGTGTTTTAAGAATTTGGAAAATGCCTCCAAATAAAAATGTTCCCTTTTGGGGATAAAAATCGATAAATGATATGACGTAAGTACGGTTGAAACGATTTATGGTCGCTTTCAGAGCGACAATTTTAGGGCGATAAATTTAAGGATTTTTTGTAAAGTTCCATGTCAAATGTTTCAAAAGGTGTTCCGCTTTTTACATATAAGGGATGATGAGGATGCCCTTTTTTCGTAACTTTACCCCGTGAAAGCCATGTATTATTATGCAATTCTGGTAAATCAAGAATTTTACGGAGAAGATACGTTAGGTATGAACGCTTTTCAATGACATCTGCTAAGTCGTATTTCGTTTCAAGAAAAGCAGGAGCTTCTGAAATATCACGGCATTCTATTTCGTTATCTTCAAAAATGTCTGTAGGTGCTCTTAAAATATAACGTCTTGAATCCGCTCTCTGTGCTTCATCAACATAGTGTTCAGAAATATAGCTTGCAATATTTTTGAGTAGACTCTTACTTGCGGTAAATGCACTAGCATCAAAAAACAACGAGGTATACATCCATGTCATTTTCTGAAAGAAAAGCAAGGATTGCTTCTCTTGCCACGTCAATGGCCTCTTCCTTTGGGTAGCCATAAATGCCACTTGAAATAAGTGGAAAGGCAATACTTTGGCATTGAGCTTGTAGGGCTTGTTGTAAACTATTTCTATAACTTGCTAAAAGAAGATTCTTTTCACCTTGCTTACCGTCTTGGTAAATAGGACCAGCGGTATGGATAATGTATTTTGCTTTCAAGGCAAAACCTGACGTAATTACAGCCTGCCCAGTTTCAATATACCCAATAGCATTGCAAGCTTGCTGTAAAGGAATTTCACCAGCAGCCTTGAATATGGCACCGCAAACACCGCCGCCCATTTCAAGCCTTGTGTTTGCCGCATTAACGATGGCATCAACATCCATTTGCGTAATATCATTTCGTACAATATTGAAGGGCACAATAACTCCATGTACTACAAAATATGGGGGAAAATCTTACTTATCATCATAATGGCCTTTGCATTCTGCAATTTCGCAATCATCGCCCACAATACGATATACAACGCGGTGTTCCTCATTGATGCGGCGGCTCCAAAATCCTGCAAGCTTACCTTTCAAGGGTTCGGGTTTACCTTTTCCCTCAAATGGGTGGCGTTGTACTTCTTTTATAAGAGCGTTTATGCGTTTCAAGATACGCTTATCATGCTCTTGCCAATAAAGATAATCTGCCCATGACGAATTGTGCCAGATTAACATATTAGTCTTCAATCAAGGCTTGAGTGGTACAATTTCGTCTTGCGTCTAAGTCTGCTGCCACTCTTTCTAAATGGGCTTGATTTTCTTTGCTATAAAATGGGTCAGCCTTTGGCGTAAACGGCAAGCCATTGTGCCTAACCATTTGTGTTAAAAACAGTCGTACACTAGAGGCAAGGTCAAGCCCCATGCTTTGAGCTACTTGTTGAGCTTGTATGCGTAAATCATCATCAAGGCGTATTTGTAAATTTGCCATATCTATTCCCCTTGTTTATCATGCACTACAATATAGTCACAATTACTATGTAATGACATTCAATATAATGTCAAGTGAATGGTTAAGGTTTTTTCTTACCATGTTCAAAGTGCAAAACCTTGGCTTGTTGTTCTTCTTGTGGCTGTGGTGGCGTAGCGTTTACGGCAATGTCCATGCAATCATCAATGACACTAGCGGTTTTTTTTACTGCTTTGTCTGCTAAATGTGCATAACGCGCTGGGTCATGGCAGGGCTTTCATGTGTCATAAGCCTTTGCAGGGTGAATAAGTCCACCTTACTACTTGAAGCCAACCATGAGGCATAAGTATGGCGTAAGCCGTGCAATGGTCGAAAGTCATAGGGCAAGTTGGCGGCTTGCTTGATACGCTTTAAGAGCGCTCTGCACTCGGTACGCTTACCATTGTTTATAGGGCTTGGGAATACATACGCACTGCCTAGCGGCTTAATATTTTCAAGCACAGACTTGGCGGCAGCGGCCATGGGTATAGTGGTAGTCTTTCCGCTCTTGGATTCTTCTATACGCTTACCCTCAATATAAAATCTAAGCGTAAAGTATTATTTACGCCCAAGTTCCATCCACAATAGCTAGGATTAATTTTTCTACATATTAAACCTATAACAATACCAACTGATGCAGTTTTATGGTAGGCATATTACATAAATTTTGACATTATCTTAAGATGGCATCCCTACAACACATCTAGCCACCATTGTGTCTTTGGGAAACCATTACAAAATTCCTATTTGTATCAGCATTGTTCTTCATAATAAATCTTATGTTTTTTTAGTTCTAAGGTGCATACCTTGCTTCATGTGCAGAATTACACAGTTTTTTTAATTTACAATTTTATTTATATTTTGTTAAAAACATCTTGACACAGCACAAAGTGTTGATTTTTGTATAAAGAAAAAAAGATGATTTTAGTTGAAATTAAGAGATATTTGAATATGTGCTCTTATCTACCTGTGGAAAAATTAGAATAACTGTTGAGAACATTTCTTATTTACAATTAAAAAATCCTGTTCTTTTAGGGCATAAGAGATGCGTGGCTAATCATTAGCATTATTTTTATTACATTGATTTCAATTGTTTACATACCTTTTTAATATACTTGCCTTGGGGAAAAATTTTTTACTTAAGTTGCTCTTTCTGGCTTTGTGCAAAAATCAAGTTTGGCTTAAAAAAGTCCTCATGAACGCAAAATGGCTAGAAATATGTGAAAACCTCCAAAAAACGCTAGATTTTAGTGTATACAAGGTTTGGATTGCCCCACTACAAGCTAGTGTGGAGCATAACGCTGTGCGTATAATGGCCCCAAGTCATTATGCCATGACTCGCGTTAAGGAACGTTTACACGATGCCATCTGCAAAGCAGCAGCCAAGGTTCTTTGCATTCCAAGCCATGATCTTGAGTTAATTTTTGAAGTATTAGACAGCAAAAATATAACTTGCAATAACACCATGGCTGAACAAGTTCAACTTGTGGAAAACAAAGCCCTTGCACCACAAAGAGCAGCCCAAAACTCAAGCCAGTTGAATTTGCCTGTACCTACCCCAAACTTATTGCCTATTATGCGCTGGCGTTATGACTTTGACGACTTTGTAGTTGGTCCAAGCAATGCTGTGGCTGTGGCTGCAGCTCAAGACATTTGTCGTAAAGGTGGACATGTGGAAACATTATTTGTGAGTGCTGCTTCTGGGCTTGGAAAAACTCACTTGGTACATGCCATCGGGCAAAATTTAGCACGTGAAAATGGCAGCGCAAGAGTTGGGTATTTAACAGCTGAGGACTTTACAACTCATTTTGTGCGCTCAAGCCGTACTAATAATATGGATTCATTTAAGAATTCTTTACGAGATCTTGATGTTTTGCTATTGGATGATGTTCATTTTTTCCAAGGTAAAGAAAAAACTCAAGACGAAGCCCTTGCCACCATTAAAAGTTTGCAAGCTAGAGGAAGCAGGGTTGTGCTTACATCTTCCTTCACGCCCCTTGAGCTTAACAATCTAGATGGGCAGTTGGTTTCACACTTTTGCTCTGGCCTGCTTGCTCATATGGACAAACCAACCCTTGACATGCGCCGATCTATTCTTGTGCAAAAGGCCCGCATGCATCAAGTGCTTTTGCCTGACACAGTAACAGATGTGCTAATAAACCACTTGCACAACGATGTACGCCAATTAGAAAGTTGCTTAAATAATTTAATTTTCAAAGCTCGCTACCTCAAAACAGAAATAAGCATTGAGCTTGCCATGGATGTTTTAACTCAATATGCCAAGGTCGAAGCAAATCTGGATTTTGAAAAAATTGTTAATCTTGTATGCGAAAGCTATGGCTTAGTTCCAAGCCAGTTAATTTCTCGTAGCAGGCGCAAAAATTGCGTTCATGCGCGTGACTCCATCTACTATCTTGCTCGCAAGCATACTGACATTTCTCTTCAAGATATTGGTAGTCGCTTTAACCGTAACCATACTACAGTAATTAAGGGCATTGCTACCATTGAGCGCGAGTTACAACGCCAAACCAGCCACGCTCGCCAAATAACCAATACTTTGCAGCTTGTGGAGCGCAATGCTGGAGTTAGCAGCGTCTAGTCTATCTAAGTTCCATTCATTAATTTTTAGTTATAATCTTTAACTATTTATTTTTTAATTTTTTTACTGCATACTGTTTCTTACAGACATATAATAATTTTAACACTTTTTAAATGTTAATTGCACCTACTCTTGATTTATCGGTCGTGCTGACTTTGTCAGCACTCTTGGCGGCACAACGTGCCTTTCTAAACTGCACATGAGACGTTTTGTTCAGCTTCGACTAAATAGAAAATATACTTAAAGCTCAATCATCATACCAATGTGATTTTTTTAACAAAGTTTAAATAATAAAATTTGTGACACTTAAAGTAAAAATTTGAGCTTTTTTTATCTAAAAAGCTTGACCCCATCCACAGGCTGTGCTAAATTTCAACTGCTTTGTGAAATGAGGCACGAAGCTCGCCAGAACACGAGGAGTGCCCATGGATTTTGGTAAAAGGCTCAGAGCCAGAAGTGATACCATGCAAGTTTTTGCCACAGCAGGAACCATTGGTATGCACATGGTGAGTGGCCCCATAGTGGGTTTTGCCATAGGTTACGGACTTGACAAGTGGCTTGGCACTTCACCTTGGTTTTTACTTGCTTTTTTTCTCATAGGTATTGGGGCTGGTTTTCTCAATGTTTATAAAGATAGCAAAAAAATTTTACGAAAAATGCAACCAGAGGACCGTAGAGTAAGCCAAACTGACGACGATACTGTTCAATAATCTGGCTTAATTTAGTGGTCTCATGCTAAAAATTATACATAGTATTGAAACTTGGCTCTATAAATGGGGTTTTCACAACCCTGCCATAAGAGCTCTTATGCGCGACCAAGTTTGTTTTTTAATAGTGAGCCTTTTGGCAGGGCTTTTGGCCTTACCATTTACAGCGCTTATTTTGCATTTTGCCTTAGGAGTTTTAGTTTTTGTTAATGTATTTGTTGGAACTGCCAAACATTTAATATCCATTAACTTAAACACTTATTCCACAGGCCTTTTAATGGGGGTGCTCTTACGCACCACTTTAAGATTGGTAATAACCGGCATACTTTTGTATGTGGTACTTATAGTGTATAATGCTTCGGCCGTAGCTCTTGCATGTGGTGTAACTGCAAGTATGGCTGTGGCCCTTGGAACCTTTGCCCGTCAATATTTGGGGCATAAGCAGTAAGGAGCGATTATTATGGCAGGTAGTTTGCCGCATCCAGTGTTACTTTCCACTTTCTTCAACATGAATGAAGTCACCATTGGTGGTCAAGTAATTGAGTTTAGACACGTTTTCTTTAGCTGGTGTGCCATTGCACTTTTAGTGGTGGTAAGCCTTATTATGCGCCGCAACATTACAATGGTGCCGGGGAAACTTCAAAATTTCTTTGAAACTATCATCGACACCATGGAAAACTTCATCCACGAAAATCTTGGGGCTGAGGGCAAAAAATATGTTCCATTGCTTGCTGGCATTTTCATCTATTTAATTACCATGAATTTACTTGGCCTTGTGCCAGGCTTTGACGCACCAACTGCTAACCTTAATACCACTGTTAGTATGGCCCTTGTGGTCTTTGTGTACTACAACATTGTTGGCATTCAGCGTTGGGGCTTGCATTACATTAATCACTTCACTGGCCCATCAAAAGCGCTTATTCCGCTTATGTTACCTCTGGAGTTAGTATCGCACATTTCGCGTCCACTTTCACTTTCTCTTCGTCTTTTTGGTAACATTCGTGGTGAGGAAATTGTTATTATTCTTTCCTTCGTTATGGCACCAGTTTTAAGTAGTTTGCCTATTTATTCATTATTCTTGCTTGGTAAATGTATGCAAGCATTTGTGTTCTTTATGCTAACCATGATTTACATCAAGGGTTCGCTCGAACACGCACATTAAAATTAGCTCAAAAGCTAACAATTAGTGGGGAATGGTCTTCGGACCTAAACATATAACAATATTAAGGAGTACATCATGCGTAAATTCCTAATGGTCGCCTTAAACACCGTAGCCCTTGTGGGCATGGCCTCTCTTGCTTTTGCTGCAACTCTTGAGCCTGCTGGCCTTGCCACCACAGCTTTTGCCTCTGCCTTTGGTATTGCTATTGCTGCTTTTGGTTGCGGTATTGGTATGGGTCTTGGTCTTAAAGGTGCCTGTGAAGGTATTGCTCGTAACCCTGATGCTAGCGGCAAAATCACTGGTGCTATGATCTTAGCATTCGCATTTATCGAATCCTTGGCTATTTACACCTTGGTTGTAAGCTTCATCTTACTTTTCGCCAATCCTTTCATGTAAGCCTTGGAAGAATTAGATTAAAAAAAGCCCTCGACATGGTCTGCCCCCCTGTCAATCAGTCAATTGGTTAATTATTCAATTGAATAATTTGGCAGAGGAAAAGCCATAGGGCAAGATTTAACGGCCAGTTTTTTCGGTAGTACACCGTAAAAACTGGCCGATTTCGTTGGAAACGTTGATTATTGTTAAATTGAACCTAATTATTTACATTAAATTTATAACCTTTCTTCAATGTGCTTTGCCATAAGGCTTGCTTGTTCAAAGCTCACTAACTTCCAGCCCATCTAAATAGTCGGCACTGAAAAAACACATAACACAACGAAAACAAATCATTTTTAACTAAAAATGAGCAAATAAAAATGCCAGAAACAAGCGTATAAAATACAACTTTCTGGCATTTTATGCTGCCAAAATACTGTTTCTTAGTGCCGACTACCGAAATTTTTCTGTAAGAAAAATTTCGCGTGCCGTAAAATAAGCCAGAATTCACTTCTGGCGTCCCCAAAGGGGTATTTGAAGGCAACGTGCCTCTCTGAACAGCACGCTAAAGCGTGTTGTTCAGCATCGACTAAATAAAGACGCACCTTTCTAATTATATATCTTGTGAGTATGTGGCCTTCTTGTTTAGTTCCATAAAAAACCCATTGAGTTTTCAAAGTTTAGCCTAGTGGATTTTTGGACTTTGACTAGCTCAATGGGGTATATTTAAATGCATTGAAAACAATTATATGCTATGTAACACATTGTAATATTATGCTTCTATTTTTTTATCATAAAGCCTTGCAGCATTAAGCACTACTAGTACAGAGCCAGCATTGTGCACTAGTGCCCCAGTAGCAGGTGTAAGCCAACCCATGACCGAAAAAATAATGGCTGCAAAGTTAATAGTCATTGCCAAGGTTATATTGAATTTAATAGAGAAGATAGTGGCATTGGAAAGCTTTTTCAAATAGGGGATTTTAGCAATATCATCCCCCATAATAGCAATATCTGCCGCATCAATGGCAATGTCGCTACCCATAGTTCCCATGGCAATGCCCACAGAGGCTGTTTTAAGTGCAGGAGCGTCATTGACGCCATCACCAACCATGCACACATGGCCACTATTTTGGCTAAGATCTTGTACAGCCTTCATTTTGCCTTCTGGTAACAGTGAGGCATAAACTTCTGAAATACCAACTTTTTGCGCCATGAAATTGGCGCTTTTTTCATTATCCCCTGTTAAAAGTACAGTTTTTGTTATGCCTGCGTCTTTTAGCGAAGATATGGCAACGGGCGATGTTTCTTTAATAGTATCAGAAAGGCCTATAATGCCGAGGATTTTATTTTCTTCTGCCACAACAACCACAGCCTTGCCTTCATGGCGTAGATCATCTATTTTTTGTATAACTTCTGGAGTAAACCCTGCTTTTGTGTGGTCTTGAATTAGTTTTTAATTGCCGCAAAAATATATATTTCCATCAATGCTTGCTGAAACTCCTTTTCCTACTACCATAGCAAAGTACTTTATGGGTAGTAGATTAATATTTTCTTCCTTGGCATGATGAGTAATGGCTTTGCCCAAGGGGTGTTCTGAACGACTTTCCACTGAGGAAACTACAGATAGTAGAAAGTCTTTTTCTATCTCTAAGGGGATAATATCACTTACAGACAACTTGCCATCGGTTATGGTGCCAGTTTTGTCAAAAGCCACAGTAGTTACTTGCCCCATCATTTCTAATGCCTCACCAGATTTTATAAGCACGCCATTTTTTGTGGCTTGACCAATAGCTGCCATGATAGATGTGGGCGTTGCCAATGCAAGTGCGCAAGGGCAAAATACAACAAGAATGGTTACAGCACGGATAAGTGCATCATCTGGTCTGCCCAGCATGAAATTAAAAATGGCATAGGTGACAATGGCAATGGCGCAAGCCATAGGAACTAAGATAGAAGCCCATTTGTCCACAATTTTTTGTGTGGGGCCTTTGGCATGTTCTGCTTGCTCCACAAGCCTAATCATTTTTTGCAATGAAGAGTTAGCAAAGGACTTTGTTACCCTTATATCTACAGAACCAAAGCGATTAATGGTACCAGTAAACACCTCATCACCTTCAGCTTTATCCACAGGGAGGGATTCGCCTGTCATGATGGATTGATCGACAGAGGTATTGCCACTTACAATAATACCGTCTGAGGAAAAACTCTCACCAGGGAAAATGCGTAAAATATCACCTTCATGAATGTCTTCAGCAGCAATAACTTGCTCCAAGGTCTTTCCGTTAGCTTGTTCTGTGATTTTGCGCCCTGTACTTGGTACAAGTTCGAGCAGTTTTTCAATACCTTTTTTAGCCTTTTCCACAGTGCGGTCTTCAAGCCACTCACCTATGGCCATAATAAAAGCCACTTCGCCAGCAGCAA